>JAWVFZ010000277.1:0-4172 GCA_033855555.1 Solirubrobacteraceae bacterium | reverse complement strand
CTTCGCGCCCGCGCTCGCGGCGGTTTAGGAGGCGGCATCACCGAGGCCGGCGCGGACCGCCCCGCGCCGGCCTCAGCCGTGTCAGGAGCCGCGCGAGGCGATCTCGAGGATGTGCCCGTCGGGATCGCGCAGGTACAGCGACTGGAAGCCGCCGCGATCCATCACCTCGGTGCATTCGACGCCGTGATGGCGCAGGTAGTCGCGCCAGGCGCCCAGCTCGTCGACCGTCTCCACCGCGAGCGCCAGGTGATGGGTCGAGCCGCGGCCCACCGTGCCCTCGGGCAGCTGTGCGTACTCCAGGAACGAGACGAGCGTGCCGGGCGCGCCCGCGGCGTCTCCGAACCAGAAGTGGCGCGCGTCGGGATCGTCGTCGTTGGCGCCCTCGCGGACGAGCGCGAGGCCGAGCACGTCGCGATAGAAGGCCACCGTGCGCTCCAGGTCGGCGCAGATCAGCGTCACGTGGTGCAGCCCCGTGAGCTGCATGCGGCGCGGGGTCTCGGCGGGCTCGGCCACTACGCCCGGAACCCCAGGCCGCCGGAGCGCCGCGCGAACACGCGCCGCAGGAACGGGAACGCGACCACGCCGACGAGCACCGCCACGAGGACGACAGCCAGGTTCGGGGCGCCCACGACCGCGGTGACGGCGCCCGCGGCGAAGCCGCAGAGCATCGCCAGCAGCGAGGTGTGCGACCGGAAGCCGGCGAGGTGCTCGCGGACCGCGAGCTCGCCGCCGGCCAGCGACGCGAGGACGACGCCGACGCCGATGAGTGTCCCGCGCCGGTCACCGCCGAAGAAGAACCCGAGGCCCAGCATCACGAGCGCCAGCAGGATCACCAGCTCGGTCAGCGGAAAGGGCGACCAGGCCGCCTTCGGCGCCTCGTCCATGCGGGCCCGCCTCGGAACGGGCGCCGCAGCCCGTGCTCGCACGGGTTCGACTATCGGCGGCGGAGCGACCGTCTCGCCGCGCTTACGGGAGCGTTTTCCCATCAGGTGTCAGGTGGCTAACGGACAGCCCGAGGACAGCTTGACGTGCCACCAGCCGGCGAGCATCCCGACCAGCCCCAGCCGCGGCCGCACCTGATAGACGCCGCATCCGCCCTCCCCGAGCTCCGCGGCCGCAACCCGGTGGAACTTGTGGCGCCCCGGCGCCAACAGCATCCGCTCCAGGCGCACGCGTGCGCGCTCCTGCGCGACGCCGCGGGCGGTCAGCACGCGGCGGGCCTCACCCACGCGCCCGGCGAGGTCGTCGCGGATGCGCTCGAGCTCGGCGATCCCCAGCAGCCGCGGGCCTGCGGGGAGGATTGATCCGGATCCCCCGGGGAGGGCGTCGCCGCCCGGGAACGCCGTGGCCAGGCAATCGCCCAGCTGGGCCTCCAGGCGCGCCACCTGCTCGCGCAGCGTACGCCGCGCCGCCCGCTCGCCTGCCTCGGGGGCAAGGCCGCGTGGCGGCCCGAGGCGGGTCCCGATGTCGGCATCGATGAGGACCACGACGGGTCGAGTCTAGCGCGGGCCCGGGTCGTCTTCCGGCGAATCCGGCCAGGCCGCCTCGATGGCGGTCCACAGCGCCTCCTCCACGTGCACGTCGGGAACGCCACCGACCTGGAGGCTGAAGAGCCGGATCCGCTCGGTGGCCTTCGTGACGGCGTGCCTGGCGTCGGGCTCGCCGAAGAGCACGGCGACGGGCCCGGCGGCATCCGCGACGACCAGGCGCCCGGCGGGCAGGTCGTCGGCAAAGCCGTCGGCGCGTGGCCGCTGCTCCCCCGCCCGCGCCATGCGCAGTCCCAGCGGGCCGTCGAGCGTCGCGTCGTCGATCGCCCAGATCGGCACTCCCGTCTCCACGACGGCGAGCAGAAGCGCGTCCTCCAGTGCCCCGTGGGACTCGAATCCGCCGTGCATCAGCCGCTGCATCGCCGCCTCCTCGGCGGGGGTGCGCTGCTCGTCGGGATCCAGGCCGATCTGGCGGAAGAACACGCGGTAGGCATGCGGGATCGGCCGCCGGCGCAGCTCGATCGCCTCCGCCCCGCGAAACCGCGAGGCGAGCATCCCCAGCCGCTTGCGCACCTCCGGCGGCGACTTGCGCGCCGTCGGGCCGCCGGCCACCAGCGACCACAGCGACAGCTCCGGGAGCTCTTCCTCCAGCGCCGCATCGACCCACCCGCGCTCGGGGTCAGAAGCGGTCATGCGCCCAGCGCTCGCAGCCGGCGGGTCAGCTCGGGCGCCTCCACGACGCCGACGGCGGTGTCGGTGACGCGCCCGTCGCGGCCGATGAACGTGATCTGCGGGCAGACTGCGACGCCGTAGAGGTTCGCGAGGATCCCGTCGTGGTCGTAGGCGACAGGGAAGGTCCAGCCGTGGCGCCGGGCCAGCCGGCGCAGGTCGCCGCGGTTGCCGCGGATAGCGATCGCGGCGAACGCCACGTCCCGGAAGCCGGGGCGCAGGCGCTGGACGACGTCGAGCTGGTGGATGCACTGACTTCCGCGCGTCGCGGTGAAGAAGAGCGCCACTGGCCGCTCGGCGTACAGGCGGCAGATGTTCAGGACGCCTGGGCTCGTGACGCTGCAGGCAGGCACGTTCCCCGCGCCGTGGCCCTGGCCCAGCTTGCGCGCGACGTTGACGTCGGCGTCGTCGGGGAACGAGCTGAACACCAGCGGGGCCGCGAACGGCGGCGCCAGCTTGCCTTTGGCCAGGCCCGCAGACCCGACGCCGGGGGTGCGCAGCGTGTTGATGAGGATGAACCCCAGCACAAGGACCGCCACGACGCCCACGAACCAGCCGTAGCGGCTGTAGCCGGGCGGCCGCGGGACCGGCACCTGCTCGACGGGATGGTCGGGGGACCCCGCGCGCTGTTCGAGGTCCGGGTCGCGGCGCCGCGCCCAGCGGGCCTCGCGCTCCTCGTCGCTCTCGCCCTCGAAGTCGAGCGGCCCGCGCTCGGACATCACTGGGTCTCAGCGCGGCGCAGCCGCAGCCGCAGCCGCGGCCGGGCGCGTGCAGGAGCGCCGGCGGCGCGGCGCTCTGCCAGGACGAGCACGGCGGGAAGCACGACCAAGACGCCGATCAGCGCCACCGTCAGGTCGACGACGGTGACGGCGCCGAAATCGCGCAGCATCCGGATGTCGCTGACCATCAGGACCGCGAACCCGGCGATCGCCGTGACGCCCGACGCCATCACCGCGGCGCCCGTGGAGCGGTAGGTCCGCGTGAGCGCCTCGGTCGTCTGATGCCCGGCGAGGCGCTCCTGGCGGTAGCGCTCGCTCAACAGCACGCTGAACTCCGTCGCAATCGCGATGACGAGCGCGCCCAGCGTCACCGACATTGGGTTGAGCGGGATGCGCAGGGCGAAGAGGACGAGCGCCGACCAGCCGGTTGCGAGCGCGATCGGGATCAGCGGGATGAACGCGCGCGACACCGAGCGCAGGGCGACGAGCAGCACTGCGGCGACCGCCGTCAGGCCGAGCAGGAGCATCAGGTAGCGCCGCCAGGGCGAGGAGACCCGGTCGTTGGCCTCGGCGGCGAGCACCGGCAGGCCGGCCAGGCGCGCGCTCACACCGGCAGGCGGGTGCATCTCGGCGCGCATCGTCCTGATGACCTGCTCCTGGCGATCCAGCGGCATCAGCCGGATGCCGAAGGCGAGCGTCGCGACCGTCCGGTCGCCCGTGATCACGCCCTGCGAGAAGTACGGCGGGACTGCGTCGAGCAGCGCCTTGATCGAGGCCGCCGAGGTCGCCGCGCCGCCGCGGAAGAGGTCTGGAAGCGAGAATGCGGGGCAGAGCTCGGCCTTGCCGCAACCGCGCTTGGCGCTGTAGCCGTACTTCTTGACCAGGCGATCCTGGTAGGCGGCCATCCATTTGACGACCTTGGGGTCGGCCAGGTCGTCGGCGCGCACGAGCACGTCGATCTCGCCGCCGACGCCCGTGGACTTCTGAAGCGCCTGCAGATCGTTGAGCGCGCCGTTCTGGGGCACGAGCTTCGTGAGGTCGGACTCGACCTTGGTCTGCGTGTCGAGCGCCCAGCCGCCGGCTGCCAGCGCCGCGGCGACCCCCAGCACGGCCACCGGCGAGCGCGTCGCCAGCCCCAGCGCGCCCCGCCACGCGCGGTCGCCGCGCGAGTGCAGCACGCGCGCCAGTGGGTTGTCGCGGATCATCTCGCCCGCCCCGCGCAGCGCCGGCGCCAGCG
>JAWVFZ010000276.1:0-3657 GCA_033855555.1 Solirubrobacteraceae bacterium | reverse complement strand
CTGTGCCCCGAGTGCGGGGCGAACCTGAACGCCGAGCCTGATCACGCGCACGATGCGCCGCCCGACCCGCGCTGGGCGAAGCTGCGCGAGATCAAGCTCGAATGACGGGCGCCGCGGAGCTCGCTTCCCAGCTCGTCGCCATCGACTCCGTCAATCCGTCGCTCGTCCCCGGCGGTGCCGGCGAGCGCGAGATCGCCGCGTTCATCGCGAGCTGGGCGCGGGAGGCGGGACTCGAGGCCGACCTCCTGGAGGACACGCCGGGCCGCCCGAGCGTGATCGTCCGCGCCCGCGGCTCGGGGTCAGGCCGCACGCTGCTGCTGTGCGGGCACATCGACACCGTCAACGTCGAGGGGATGGCCGAGCCGCACCGCCCGCGCGTGGACGGCGACCGGCTCTTCGGTCGCGGCGCCTACGACATGAAGGCCGGCGTGGCTGCCGCGCTGATCGCGTGCCTCGAGGCCTCCAGGCTCGGGCTGGCGGGCGACGTGGTCGTGGCCGCCGTCGCCGACGAGGAGCACGCCAGCCTCGGAGTCCAGGAGGCGCTGCGCGCCGTCAAGGCGGATGCGGCGATCGTCACCGAGCCGACCGAGCTCGAGCTCGTCGTCGCGCACAAGGGCTTCGTCTGGGCCGAGGTCGAGGTCACGGGCCGCGCCGCTCACGGCTCGCGGCCGCATCTCGGCGTCGACGCGATCGTCAAGTCGGGGCCCGTCCTCACCGCGCTGGGCGCGCTCGATGCTGCACTTGGCGAGCGCACGCATCCGCTCCTCGGTCGCGGCTCGGTCCATGCGTCGCTGATCGAGGGTGGCGTCGAGCTCTCGAGCTATCCGGCGCGCTGCGTCGTCGGGCTCGAGCGCCGCACGCTGCCCGGCGAGACCGCGGCGGACGTCGAGGCCGAGATCGCCGCGCTGCTGGACCGCTGCCGCGCCGCCGATGCCGACCTCGTCGCCGCGCAGCGGACGCTGCTCGTGCGCGAGCCGTTCGAGGTCCCCGAGGAGGCTGACGTCGTGGCCGCGGTGAGCGCCGCGGCAGCCGGCGTGCTCGGCAGGCCGCCCACGATCGGCGGCGCGAGCTACTGGGCGGATGCCGCGTTCATCGCCGCGGCCGGGATCCCGACGGTGATGTTCGGGCCCGGCGGCGAGGGCGCCCATGCCACCGAGGAATGGGTGAGCATCGCCGACACCGAGGCGGTCGCGCGCACACTGGCGGCCGTCGCCGCGAAGCTCTGCGCGTGAGCGCGCTGGTCAACGCCGCCGTTCGCCCCGAGGCGGTCCCGGAGCCGGCGGCAGCCGAGGCGATGGCGTTCCACGCGGCGCTGCCCGGCTACCGCCCGACGCCGGTTCGTGAGCTGCCCGCCGTCGCCGCCGAGCTCGGTCTGGCGGCCGTGGCGCTGAAGGACGAGTCCGACCGCCTCGGCCTGCCGGCGTTCAAGGTGCTCGGCGCCTCGTGGGCGGTCGAGCGAACGCTGCGCGACCAGCCCGAGGTGACGACGCTCGTCGCCGCCAGCGCCGGCAACCACGGCCGCGCCGTGGCCCATGTCGCGGCCAGCCGGGGCCTGGCGTGCCGCATCATCCTGCCTGCCGGCGCGCTGCCGGCACGGGTCGCGGCGATCGCTTCCGAGGGCGCCGACGTCGTGGTGATCGAAGGCAGCTACGAGGACGCCGTCGCGCAGGCCGAGGCCGAGGGAGCGGCGCCAGGCGTGGCCGAGATCGCAGACGTCGGCACGTCCGGACCCGCCCGCTGGGTGATCGACGGCTACGCGACCCTGTTCGCCGAGGCCGCCGCGCAGGCTGCGTTCGATCTGATGCTCGTGCCGGTGGGGGTGGGGTCGCTCGCGGCTGCGGCGGCGCGCTTCGGGGCGCAGGCAGGATGCAGGGTGATCGGCGTCGAGCCTGTCACCGCGGCGTGCCTGACCGCCTCGCTTGCGGCGGGGGTGCCAAGCATCGTCGTCACCCCGGGGACGACGATGGCGGGCCTGAACTGCGCGGAGGTCTCTCGCGCGGCGTGGCCCTCGCTTCGCGACGGCATCCACGGGACCGTCACGGTGGACGACGACGAGGCGGCCGCCGCGATGCGCGAGCTTGCAGCCGCCGGGCTGTCGATCGGAGAATGCGGGGCGGCGCCGCTGGCGGCCCTGCGGGCGCTGGCGTCCGGTCGGGAGTGCGCTGCGCTGCGCGCGGCGGTCGGCCTTGGCCGCGACAGCCGCGTTCTGGTCGTGGCGACCGAGGGGCTCACAGCCTCCGCTCGTACATGACCAGCGGCAGGTTCATCTCGGGCATCTGCAGCGTGCGATCGGTGACGGTCCAGCCGCCGGCGTCGTAGAACTTCCGGGCCGGGGCGCGTTCCGGTGTCCAGAGCTGGACCGACGTGAAGCCGGCTTCGGTCATCGCCGCCAGCGCGTCGGCGACCAGCGTCGCCGCGATTCCCTTGCGCCAGTACCGGGGGTCGACGAACACCGCGCTCACGTGGGCGCGCCCGGGGAGCAGCGGGCCCACGCCGTGGGACCCCCGCGCCTGGGTCCATGCGCAGGTGCCCACGATCGTTCTGTCGGTCTGCGCGACGCGGATGCGCTGCACCGGGTCGGCGAAGCGCCGGTGCCAGTGGGCGAGCTCCTCGTCGCGCGCCGGGACCCGCAGGTCCGGGCCGGCCCAGTCGCGGTAGGTCTCGTCGCAACGGAGCACCAGGTCGACGAGCTCGTCGCGATCGGCCGTGGTTGCGTCGCGGAGGATCACAGGTACGCCCCACTCGGCAGGTAGGGCCGGAACGGGCCGACGTCGCCGCGCACGAACAGCGGCCCGTCGGGGCTGAGGACGAGGCGGGCGGCCAGGCATGCCTGGACCGCCCAGTCCTGGCCGGCGGTGAGGAAGTCGATGTGCACCGTTGCCCCCGGGCCGGCGGTCGCGAGCGCGCTCCACAGCAGGTCGGTCGCGATCGCCTCGTCGGTCGCCGCCAGGAGCGCGGGGGCGCCGTCGCGCACCGCCGCCCAGCCGCCGTCGTCGTGGACGAGCAGCGTGCAACCGACTGCCTCGAGCGCCTTCAGGTCCGGGCCGTGCGCCGCGCCGCGGACGTGGCGCGAGATCGCGTCACAGAGATCGCGGTCGGCGTCTACATCCCCGGGCCGGGAGCAGAGCCCCGATGGGATCGCCCCGCGGTCGACGATTCCCGCGAAAGCCACGCACGGGCGCAACTCGAAGCCGGCCAGGGCGTAACGCCGCATCGCCCGCGGGTCGGTCGTCGACAGGATGATCGCCCCGCGGCGCCCCTCGGCGTAGCCGAGCGCGGCGTCGAGCAGATTACGGCCGATACCCCGGCTCTGGTGGTCGGGATGGATGCCGAAGAGGCTCAGCCCCCAGACGTCCTCGCGCACGAGCGCGAGCGCGCAGCCGACGACCTCGTCGTCGACCTCCGCGACCCAGGCGCCGCGGGGATCGGTCCGCTGCAGATGGGCCACCCGGAAGCGCCCGCGCGCGGTGCGCTGCTCGGGCTCGATCTCGAAATCGGGGGGAATCTGGTGCCGGATCGCAGCCCAGGCGGCGGCGTCGGCGGCGGGTACGTCGTCGGCAGTCATTGGCCGTATGACCACATCGGCTACCCTTCCACATCCCATGGCCGTCCCGAAGCAGAAGCAGTCGCACTCGCGCACCAACAAGCGTCGCTCGC
>JAWVFZ010000275.1:0-10845 GCA_033855555.1 Solirubrobacteraceae bacterium | reverse complement strand
ATCTGGATGACCTTCTCGTCCTTGACGAAGACCTTCTGCCCGCACCCGACCGCGCAGTAGGGACACACCGAGCGCACGACGCGGTCGGCCGTCTCGGTGCGCGGCCTCAGGTTCCGGGAGCGCTTGGACTGGGCGGCCTTGCCCATCCCGAGCGGGTCGCGCAGCTGGCGGAGGAGCGCAGGCAAGGCCATCGCAGAGCATCATTTCCCCCAAAGCGCCCATGCGCAATCGCAGCGTCCGGGTTGGTACTGACCTGCTAGCGCTCGCTCTCCGGAAGCCGCAGGATCACGATGCCTCGACGGTCGTCATCCAAGACCCGGACGCCGCGCTCCTGTCTGAAGGCCCTGGCCGCAGCCGCACTCTCGCGAGGATGCAGGACCACCAACCGGTAGGGGAGCGCCTCCAGGCCACTCCGTTCTCCCGCGGCGACGGCTGCCAGGGTGCGAATGCCGTGGTGCGACAGCAGCTCGAATCGCCCGTCGAAGGCCAGATGTCCGCGCAGGCTGGGATCGCGCCAGAGCAACCAATCCGCGTAGGAGACGTCCGCAAGGACGTTTGTACCGGGGTCGGCGGACCTCGCGGCGCGTACCGCGGAGAGCACTGAGGAGGGGTATGCCTTCTCGAATGCCCGCCCAGATCGCGCGAGGGTCGACAGCGCGGCCACGACCAGGCAAACCGCTGCGGCGATCGCGATAGCCCCATTGATGTGGCGCTGGGAGGACTGATGGCCCGTCTCGCGGCGAACACCGGGATCGATGGAAACCGCCACGATTGGAATCGCGGCGAGCACCACCCAGACGAGATTGCGGATCGCGCTGATGGCGGCGACCATCAGCAAGACGAGGGCTGCTCGCTCCCACAGGGTGGTCTTGCCAGGATTGCGCCCGAACGACCAGAGCGCGACTCCCGCGAGAACGAAGAAGAACGTGGCCGGCAGGGGCGCGGACGTGACCGGTTGCCACTCGGTTACGAGCTTGCTGAACCAGCCGCTGAACAAGGTCGCTCGGTAGTAGGGAACAACGCTGATGCCGTACGGCGTCAGGAACAGCGTCAGCGCCGGCAGGAGCGTCAGAGCCGCAGGCCGAATCCAGGCTCTGCCCCGCCCGAGCAACGTGCGACGCCGCTCCCAGCCGACGGAAAGGCCCCGCAGCGCGACCAGCGCGATCCCGAGCGTGACCGAGCCGTGGAGATTGGCCCACAGCGCGAGCAATGGGAGCGTCAGGTACACCCGCCGGGAGCTCGAGTGGCTGTCCGCACGGAGAAGCAGGAACACGGCCATGAACAAAGGCAGGGCGAACATCTGCGCCCGGACCTCGAAGGACGCCACCATGAACGGCAGCACGGTGAGCGGCGTGAGCAGCAGCAGTGACCTCCCGGATGCGCCGCCTCGCTTGGCCGCCGCCACGGCTGCGCCGAGCGTTGACAGCGCGCACGACACCGCCGCGAAGCCGACGAGGCCGAAGCCTCCCAACCGGTAGATCCCGAACGTCGTCAACTGAGAGAGCCATTGCTGGTCGATCCATTCCCGCCCTGCGGACAATGTCGTCCAGGTGTCCTCATGCGGGATCCCGCTGTGCCATATGTCCCGGCCCGCCGCGAGCGTGAGCCAGGTGTCGGCCCGGAACGATCCGGGGACAAACAGGAACCTTGCCGAGGCTATGACACAGATCAGGGCCGCTACCAGCAGGTCGTAACCGTCGGCGGCACGCACCGCGGCCCGGAGCGATCCAACTGACGGATCTTCCGGCGAAGTCGTGGTGCGGGGGTCCCAGCGCGCCGATCCGTTCGCCGCGGCGCCGGCCGCGTCGAGCGCGATGCGGTCACTCACGCTTGCCACCGCTCACGGTCCCAGCGTCGGCTCGCGCGACGGCCAAGACCGGGCTGCCGCGGAACGCGCGGTGGACCGCCGCGGCCAGTTCCCCCGCCGGCGCGGCGGGATTGACGACCTCGTAGCCCTGGCCGGATACGGCCAACCGCCCGGATCCGACGAGCACGACCCGGACACGCTGCGCAAGGGCGTCCAACGCCGCCGCGGCCGCTGCCGCGGCCGTCAGGCCGCCAGACACGTCCAAGACCACCACGTTGACCCGCTCGGCCGCAGCGACCTCGGCAGCCCGCTCCATGCGCACCGTCGAGAGCGCCTCGAACCCCAGTCGGTGCAGGTCCTCGCGAGCCCGGGTCACGAAGACCTCGTCCTCGCCGGCCACGAGCACGCGCACCGGGCGCAGCAGGCGGATCGCCGGCGCGGACTCAGCCACCGAGGGCCTCCAGCGACAGCCGCTCGCCGACGGTGATTCCCCGCCGCGCCGCGGTGCCCGCGGGCAACTCCAGGGCCGCCCGCGCGCCGCGGCACCCGGCCATGCGCCACGGCCGCAGCACCTCGATGACCTTGCGCACCACCAGCTCGCGGTCGAGGAACACGACGTCGATCGCGAACCGCATGAAGAACATGTGCACGGAGTTGGTCGGCCGGATGAGCAGACCCTCGCCGTCCTCCAGCCCGTCGCGGCCCAGCAGGCCGCGCATCCGGGCCGGCGCCGTGGCGGCGACGACGCAGCGCTCGCACGCGACGGTTCCGTCGGGTCGCTTCAGCATCCAGTCACCTTCACGCGCGCGCCCTCGGGACATGGCTGACATTCTGCTCAGCCCTCGCCGCCTCTGGCACCCCCACACGGCCAGTCATCACCGGCTGGTCGGTCCCGTAGCGCTCTCCCAAGGTGGGGGACGGAACTAGCCCTATGGGCGGTGTCGCCTCCGCGGGCGCGTTCTACGTTCCCCATCGCCTGCGACGGATTGCAGGGATTCCGGCCACGGACGGCTGGAAGAAGCTCCTTCGGCGTGGCATTCGGGAGGTGAAACTGCATGACACTTACTCCACTATTCGTCTGGCTCTCGGCGCGGCTGGACCTCCGCGACGAGAAAGGGCAGACAGCCGTCGAGTACGCGCTCGTTATCGCGCTCGTCTCGATCATCATCGTCGGCCTGCTCGCCTCGGGTGCGACCAGCACCTTCGATTCGTTCTGGTCGAGCGTCAAGGCCAAGCTGACGTTCTAGGTCGGCGTGACCCCGCCAGCCAACGACGGACACAAGTAAAGACATCGAGCCGGCCCGGTTCCAGGCCGGCTCGTTTTGTTGTGACTGCGGCCGGACGTCGACGCCGGCCACGCGGCCGCTCCATCACCTCCCCCAAAGGGGAGGCGAGGAACTAGCCCTTCGACGGGCGCATTGCCCCACCGGCCAACCGTACGTTCTCCACAGCCTGCAATGGACTGCAGGGGGCCCGGTCTTCGATGACCGAACGCCTTCGACGACAAGAGTTTCAGGGGGGAGGTGAATTCTGCATGACTCAGCTCTACGTTTGGTTCACCAATCGGATCGCCCTTCGTAACGAAGAGGGGCAGACCGCAGTGGAGTACGCGCTCGTCATCGCGCTCGTCTCGATCGTGATCGTGGGCCTGCTCGCCTCGGGCGCCACCAGCGTCTTTGCGTCGTTCTGGTCGTCGGTCAAGACCAAGATGACGTTCTAAGCAGCACCTTCTCGTTCACCCGGCCGGGTGGACGCGCACGCTGTCACCCCGCCCGAGTCCGAGGAATCGGCGGGGTGACAGCACGCATCTTCAGCTCCGCCGCGAGTGGCGCACCGTGAATCACCTTCCCTTGACCCGCACATCCCTCAGCTCCGAGTCCGGCCAGGCCGCGGTCGAGTTCGCCTTGGCCCTCCCGCTGCTGCTCATCGTCCTGCTCGGGCTCATCGACTTCGGGTTCGCCTTCAACTACTGGAACGACACGCAGCACCTGGCAAGCACCGCTGCCCGCTATGCCGCCGTGGGACGCAGCCCTTCCGGAACGTTGCAGTCCTACATCCGCAGCCAGGCCGACACCGCCGACCTGCGCAATGGTGGCACCCGCCAGATCCCGGACGCGCTCAAGGTGTGCGTGTCCTTCCCCAATGGGCGCGTCGTCGGCCAGCCGGTGCACGTGGAGGTCACCACGAACTACGCGTGGATGCCGTACCTGGGCATCGGAGCGGCGACCATCGGCGGCCGGGCAACGATGCGGCTCGAGACCGTGCCGGATCCCGCCATCGTCCCCGACGGCTGCGCATGAGCCTTCGCCGTGGAGCCCGTCACTTCGTCAAGGATCAGCGCGGGGTGATGCTTGTGACGACCGCGCTGCTCATCCCGGTTTTCATCCTCTTCGTCGCCTTTGTCATGGCGACCGCTGACTGGTACGTGCACAAGCGTCATCTCCAGACGCAGGCCGACGCAGCCGCGCTGGCGGCCGCGTCCGACATTGCGTTCCCGTGTTCGGCTGCCACCCTCACCAAGATCAACGCGACGGTCACCAAGTACGGCGCGACCCTCAACCCCCAGGTCGAGAGCTCTCCGAGCAACATCCACCTCGTCGTCAACAAGCCGACGTACTACAACCAGTCAACGGCGGATGACACACCCGACGCGGATCCATGCGCGGCGAAGATGGTCGACGTCAAGGCGACCGAGACGGACCTGCGCGACATCCTGGGCGCAGGCATCGTGCCGAACATCAACGCGCATGCGCGGGTGGAACTGTTCCAGGCGGCGGAGATCACCGGCTCGCTACCCCTCGCGGTGCCCGAACCCGCTCCCAAGCACGTCCGGGCGTTCCTGGTCGACGAGACCACCGGGACAACGCTGGCCTCCGCGAATCTCGACAAGAACGGCACCGACTCGAACGGCAACAACGTGTGGGACAGCGGTGGCGACACGTTGAGCGTCACTGTCGGATCCCGCGACCGCATGGGGCTGCGCATCGCTCTCAGCGGCCAGACCTCGACGACCTGTGGAGATCCGCTGGTGGCGTGTTACGACTACGACGCCGGCGCGGGGACCGACAGCGCCCCCGCGCAGAAGGGCCTGGTGTTCGTCCACGGCTACGAAGCGGCGGCCAGCGGTCAGCAGCCCGGCCCACCAAAGGTGCACTCGGCGACCTTGACCAGCACCTCCTGTCCCGATCCGTACTTCTCGGTTGCCACGAGTTGCAATGTGGCCCTCCATGCCGACGTCGACTTCGGCGTTGGGATCAACGACCCCAGGAAGGCGGCCTCCGCCGGTGGAGTTGGTGCGATCCTCACCGCCACCGTCGGCAACGCCACCTACCCGCTGTCCTGGAGTAGCGGCCAGACCTGGGACACGACCGAAACCATTCCCGTCGGTGCCGGGAGCGGACCCGTCCCGATCCAGCTTTCCTGGGAGGAGCAGGCCGGAACGGTGGGCGCCGACACCTGTAAGCCCAGCGGCAACAAGTGCAAAGGCTCCTTCGGAACCGTGCAGCGATCGTTCTCGGGCAACGATGCCCGGTCGGGTCCGATCCAGCTCCTCCAAATCATGAAGGGGGGCGTGGCCGGCGCCAACAGCCTGCGCCAGTGCGACGCCCAGAACGCCGCTTGCACCTATTCGCTGGGTGTTCGCGTCGCCATCCAGGGGACCCTGGCAACGGCGCAGACGATCAACGATCCGAAGGTCATTCTGCGCACCGCGGACCAGAACCAGAGCCAGCTCCTGGACTGCGACCCCGCCCTGACCGATCGGCAGGAGATCGTTCAAGGCTGTGGCAAGCGCTACACCCTCAACACCGGCACGGTGTGCCCCAAGTCGGGCGTCCTCTGGGGCAGCCCCCAGCCCTGGCAATGCGTCGCGATCCAGACCGGGGCGAAAACCAATCCGGTCCCGGCCGGGCTCAACGAACGCATCCTGGGCGACCCCAAGGCCAGCAGTTGTACCCGTCCCGACGGCTGGGGCCCCAACTTTTACAAAGCCCAGTTCGGAGCATGGGACCACGCGGATCCACGCATCGTCCAGCTGCTGCTCACGCCCTTCGGCAGCTTCAACGGGCAGGGCTCGGACTCGACGGTGCCGGTCGTCAACTTCGGCATGTTCTACGTCACGGGCTGGGCCGGCCAGGGCAGCGGCTTCGACAACCCGTGCGAGACCACCGACGTGCCCTCGGATCCTCTTCTCCGTGATGAGGCCGCTGGGGGCGCGGGAAACATCGTCGGCCACTTCATCTCATACCCACCCCCCGACGGCATCCCAAGCCCCACCCAATGCGATCCGACCGTGATCACGACCTGCGTCCCCGTCTTGACGCGCTAGGAGAACTCAAACCATGGAACTCGCCAACAAGTCACCCCTTCGCTCGGGACTCTCGACCCGGTCCGGCGCGTTGACCGCGGCGGCGATCGCGGCGATAATCGCAGCGGTCCTCGTCTTCGCGGCCATCAATGCCGCGCGCAAGGACAGTGGCGTCGCCGGGAGTGCGGCACGGGTCCTCGTCGCCAACCAGCTCATCCCGAAGGGCAGCACCGCCCAGGCGCTCTCCGAGCAGAGCCTGTTCCGCGTTGCCCGCGTTGGCGAAGCGGCCCTCGTGGGCGGCGCCGTCACCGACCTGTCACAGATCCAGGGCAAGGTCGCGACCGCCGACATCTACCCAGGCCAGCAACTCAGCACGAGCGCGTTCACGGCCGGCAGCGGCGCACTGACCAACAAGCTCTCAGGTAGCGATCGCGCCGTGGGCCTCTCGCTGGACAGCCAGCACGGGCTGGTCGGCAACGTCGCCGCCGGCGACCGCGTCGACGTGATCGTCGGCTTCAACGTCGAAGGACGCACGAGTGGCGTGCGCGCGGTCACCCGGCTCCTGGCCAGCAACGTGCTGGTCCTGAAGGCCGACAAGAAGAGCGGGGCCGCCGGCGGCAACAGCGACATCACGGTGCGGGTTCCGGCGGACATGGCCGCCAAGCTCACCTTCTCGGCAGACAACGGCAAGGTCTGGCTCGTGCTGCGGCCGGGCGCAGGAGCCAAGGAGACGGTGCCCCGCCTCGTCACCGCCAACTCGATCCTGTTCGGCGTGAAGCCGGTGCAGGTGCAAGGCCAGTGATGATCCCGAGCATTCGAATCTCTGTCGCGCTCGACGGCTCGACCGACCCGGAAACCATCCGCGCGGCATTGGCCGGCGAGGCCGGCATCGTTCTGGCCGGCATGGTTCCCGCCGAGGCGGGCGGGATCGCCCAGCTCGACCAGACGCCACACGACGCCCTGATCATCGCGTGCGCCGGAGATCGCGAAGAGACGCTGTCGTTCATCGCGGCCGCGGTCGCCGAACGCCCGACGCGTCCGGTGGTGGTCGTCGACGCGGGATCGGCCAACGGGTTCGTGGGCAAGGCCTTCGACGCCGGGGCCGCCGACCTCGTGACGGTCGATCCCGCCGGTAACGGCCGCCTGGGTCACGACATCAACTTCGCCCTGCAGAAGGCCATCGCCCGCGCGGCCGGAGTCACGGCGGCGGCGACTGCGAGCGGGAAACGCGCGACCGGCGACATGATCGCGGTGCTCGGTCCCAAGGGTGGGACGGGCAAGACGCTGACGTCGTGCAACCTTGCTGCCGGCCTCGCGGCCGGCGGTGCGACCGTCATCCTGGTCGACCTCGACCTTCAGTTCGGTGACGTGGGCCTCGCCCTCGGGCTGGCGCCTGAGCGCACGATCTACGACCTCGCCGTGTCGGGCGGAACGATGGACGCGGAAAAGGTGTCGGACTTCCTGACCACCCACGAGTCGGGCGTCCGCGCCCTTCTCGCCCCGCGCCGTCCGGACCATGCCGGCGCCGTTGAGGTCGAGTTCGCTCGCTCCCTCTTCGACACGCTCCGCGAGATGGCGGACTTCGTGATCGTCGACACCCCTCCCGGATTCACCCCGGAGGTCATCGCGGCCATCGACCGCTCCTCTGCGATCTGCCTGGTGGCGATGCTCGATGCGCTGTCGCTGAAGAACTCGAAGCTGGCACTCGAGACGCTGGACCTGATGGGCTACGACCGTTCGCGCGTCAAGATCGTGCTGAACCGCGCCGACAGCCGCGTCGGGGTGACCGCAGACGATGTGACGAAGCTGCTGGGTCAGGCGCCGGACGTGTTCGTGCCCAGTCACCGCGACATCACGCGCTCGGTCAACGAGGCGACACCGATCGTGATGTCGGGCGGCAATGCCGAGGCGCGCCGCGCCTTTCAGTCGCTGGCAGGCTCCTACGCAGCCGGCGGATCGACCCCGGCCGAATCTGCAAAGGCGCCGCGGCGCCGGCGCCGGCTCTTCCGCCGCGCCCGGAAGGAGAGCTAGCCATGGAACTGCACGAGCGGTTGCGCACGGCCGGCGACGCCTCCGAGCGCCTCGAAGATCCCTTCGCCGAGACGAAGAACCGCATCCACCAGGTGGTCATCAACGAGCTCGGCCCACAGCTCTATCAGCAGGACATCGATCCCGCCGCCTTGCGGGCGCGTGTGCTGGCGGCGATCCGCGCCGAGCTCGCAACCGAAACGGGACTGTCCCGCGACGACCGCGAGCGGTTGGTCGATGACATCGCCGACGACACGCTCGGCCACGGGCCGATCGAGAAGCTGCTCCTGGACCCCTCGATCACCGAGGTCATGGTGAACGGGCCCGCCGAGATCTGGATCGAACGCGACGGGCTCCTCGAGCAGACCCAGCTGCGCTTCATCGACGACTCCCACCTCCGGCGGATCGTCAACAAGATCGTCGCCCAGGTGGGACGTCGTATCGACGAGGCATCGCCGATGGTCGATGCGCGCCTGCCGGACGGCTCGCGCGTGAACGCGATCATCCCGCCGCTGTCGCTCAGCGGGCCACTGGTCACGGTCCGCAAGTTCACCAAGAACCGTCTCAGCCTGACGGACTTCGCGCGTCTGGGAACCCTCACCGACGAGGCGATCGAGTTCCTCAATCGATGCGTCCGGGCGGAGCTGAACATCCTCGTCTCGGGCGGCACGGGCTCCGGCAAGACCACGCTGCTCAACGCGATGTCCGGCGCCATCCCAGAAGGGGATCGCGTCGTGACAATCGAGGACGCTGCGGAGTTGAGTCTCCACCAGCAGCACGTGCTCCGGCTCGAGTCGCGACCGCCCAACATCGAGGGCGAGGGCGCCATCGAGGTCCGTGATCTCGTCCGCAACGCGCTGCGCATGCGCCCGGACCGGATCATCGTGGGCGAGGTCCGCGGGGCGGAAGCGCTGGACATGCTCCAAGCGATGAACACGGGGCACGACGGCTCGCTCACGACGCTGCACGCCAACACGCCTCGGGATGCGCTGGCGCGTGTCGAGACCATGGTGCTCATGGCCGGCTACGACCTGCCCGTGCGAGCGATCCGGCAACAGGTGGCATCGGCGCTCGACCTGATCATCCACCTGGAGCGGATGCAGGACGGCCTGCGCAGGGTGACGGCGATCACCGAGGTCCAGCGCATGGAGTCCGACGTGATCACGCTCCAGGAGATCTACGAGTTCAGGATGCGCGGCATCGGCCCGGACGGCAAGGTGCAGGGCCGTCTCGAGCCCACGGGCCTGCGACCGACGTTCGTGCACAAGTTCGAGAAGCACGGCCTTGCGCTCACGCCCGACCTCTTCGTCGGCACGATGCCGTACCCCCGGGTGGTCCCGCAGTGAGGCGGATCGTTCTGATCGCGCTGCTCGCGGCGCTCGCGGCGGCCATGGCGGCCCCTTCCGCACACGCAGCGGGAGCCCGGTTGACGCCCACGGGGGGAGCGTCGTTCCCCCAGCGCTCCTACGTGCTGACCTTGCCGGCGGGCGCATCGCCGAGCAGCTCCGGGATCAGGGTGTTCGAGAATGGCCAGCCGGTCACGCGGTTGCGCGTGCGCGGCGCCAACGACCGCTTCGCCGTCGTGCTCGTGATCGACGCCAGCGCGAGCATGCGCGGCGCCCCGATCCGCGGGGCGATCGACGCCGCCCGCGCCTTCGCGGCGCAGCGGCCCGCCACCCAGGCCCTGGGCATTGTCACGTTCAACGCGAGGACAGCGGTGGCGGTCGCGCCGACCACGAACGGCTCTGCCATCCAGCGCGCGCTGGCGCGCGCACCGAGCCTCGCACCGGAGACGCATATCTACGACGCCTTGAGCACGGCGCTGCGGAGCGCCTCGGGACGGAGGTTCGACGCGGCGGCGATCGTCCTGCTGTCCGACGGCCACGACTTCGGCAGCACCACGACGCCTGCGCAGGTCACTCTCGCGGCGCAGCGAGCCCACGCCAAGCTGTTCACGATCGGCCTGCGCTCGCACGACTTCGATCCCACGACGCTGCAGCAGGTGGCGACCTTGGGCTCCGGTGAGTATCTCGGCGCGGCCTCCCCGAAAGCGCTCGCCGGCGTCTACCGACGCCTGGGCAGCGAGCTCGCAACGGCGTACTCGATCCGATACCTCTCGTCCGCCCCTGCCGGCGCGGCCGTGCGAGTGACCGCGCAGGCGGGGCCCGAGCGGACCGGCCTGAGCTACGCGGCTCCGCGACTCAATGTTCATGGCGCCTTCACGGGCCCGGTGACCGCCTCGAAGGGCGCCGATCCCTCGTTCTTCGCCACGAAGCGGGGGGCAGCGGTCGTGGCGCTCGGGGTCCTGCTGCTGGCGTTCTTCGCTCTCACGACGGTGCTGCAGCATCGTCGCCGCCGCGGAGCGCTGCAGCGACGAGTCGCGCACTACGGGGAGACCAGCCGTCCGTTCGAGGTTGACGGCTTCGGAGTCAGCGACGACAGCCCTCTGGAAGGGTCCGCGTTCTGGGCGCGGTTGCACGCCGACCTCGAACTCGCCCGGATGGACATCACGCCGGCCCGGTTCCTCCTCGAGGGGGCGCTCATGACGGCGCTCATGGCGATCGCCGTGCTGGCTGTGGTGGGTAGCGCCGTCCTGGCAGTGTTGGCGCTGCTCGCGGGTCCGCTGGTCGTCTGGACGCGTCTCCGGCGCACCGTCGCCAAGCAGCGCAGGCAATTTGCCGAGCAGCTCGCCGATTCCATCCAG
>JAWVFZ010000274.1:0-6459 GCA_033855555.1 Solirubrobacteraceae bacterium | reverse complement strand
TCGATCCGCTGGGGCATCGCCTATGGCGTCGTGCTCTCGACTGCACGCGCGATCGGAGAGTTCGGAGCCGTCAGCGTCGTGAGCGGGAAGATCTCCGGCCAGACCGAGACGCTCACGCTGCTCGTCGAGAAGCGCTACGGCAACTTCGACGTTTCCGGCGCATACGCTGCATCCGCGCTGCTGGCGGTCATCGCGCTGGTGACCTTGCTCGCCATGACGCTCATCAATCCGCGAAGGGAAGACGCGTGATCGCCGTCCACAACATCAGCAAGCGCTTCGGCACGTTCGAGGCGTTGCACGGCGTGTCGCTGGAGATCCCTGCGGGATCGCTCACCGCGCTGCTCGGTCCGTCGGGCTCGGGCAAGTCGACGCTGCTGCGGATCATCGCGGGCCTCGAGGCCCCCGACAGCGGGCGCGTGATCATCTCCGGTGACGACGCGACCACGCTCCCCGCGCAGAAGCGCGGCATCGGGTTCGTCTTCCAGCACTACGCCGCCTTCAAGCACATGAGCGTGCGCGACAACGTCGCGTTCGGCCTGAAGGTGCGCAAGCGCCCGAAGGACGAGATCGCCGCGCGCGTGGAGGAGCTCCTGGGGATCGTGGGCCTCAGCGGCTACGCGGACCGCTACCCTTCGCAGCTGAGCGGGGGCCAGCGCCAGCGGATGGCGCTCGCCCGCGCACTCGCCGTCGAGCCCAAGGTGCTGCTGCTCGACGAGCCGTTCGGAGCGCTCGACGCCAAGGTGCGCGCGGAGCTGCGCGAGTGGCTGCGGCGCCTGCATGACGAGGTCACGTCACGACCGTCCTCGTCACACACGACCAAGAAGAGGCAATGGAGATCTCAGACAACATCGCGGTTCTGCACGACGGCCGGCTCGAGCAGGTCGGCGGGCCCCGTGACCTCTACGAGCACCCGCGCACGCCGTTCGTCATGGGCTTCCTCGGGCCGGTCACGCAGCTGGGCGACAGCCTCGTGCGCCCGCACGACATCCGCATCTCGCTGCACGACGAGGACGACTCGGTGCAGGCGCAGGTCGTGCGCGTCGTGCACCTGGGCTTCGAGGTGCGCGTCGAGCTGACGCTCGGCGACGGCGAGGAGCTGACGGTGCAGACGACCCGCGGCGAGGCCGAGGAGCTCGAGCTCTCCGAGGGCGACATCGTGCAGGTCCGCTGCATCGGGCCGCGAACGCCGGTGACGGCATGATCGACGTCGCCCGCGAGGTCGCGCAGAACCCCGATCGCTGGCGCCACCTCGTCCGCGCCGCCGCCGACGGCGAGCGCGTGAGCGTGCAGCTGCTGCTGACGGAGGACGTCGAGATCTGGCTCATCTGCTGGGAGCCCGGCCACGACACGGGCTTCCATGACCATGACCGCTCCGGCGGCGCGGTCGTCGTCGCTCAAGGCGCTGTCCGTGAGGACCGGCTGGTCGTCGGCGGGGAGCCGCCGGCTTCGCGCGTGGTGGGCGAGGGTGAGGCGTTCACGTTCGAGCCGACCGACATCCACCGCGTCGTCTACGAGGACGGCGAGCCCGCCGTGACCGTGCACGTCTACTCGCCCCCGCTCCACGCGATGGGCTCCTACGAGGTCACCGAGGAGGGCCGCCTGCTCCGCACGGCCCTCAGCGCGACGACGTCGCTCAGCGCGTGACCCAGGCCTCGGGGTCGTCGGCGAGCTTGTCGATGCGCGCGGGGAGCTTGCCGTTTGCGAGGTCGGCGAGCGAGACGTTCTCCAGGACGCCGCGCAGGTTCGCGCGCACCGCGATCCACAGGCGCCCGAGCGGCTCGGCCGAGCCGGCGAAGTGCACGTCCTCGGGAGGCTCGCCGCGGATCGCGGCCAGCGGCCCCTCGACCGCGCGGATCACGTCGGCGACGCTGATCTCCTTCGGCTCCTTCGCGAGCCAGTAGCCGCCCTCCGCGCCGCGCTGGCTGCGCACGAGCCCGGCCTGGCGCATGTCGCCCAGGATGTTCTCGAGGAAGCGCAGCGGAATGTCCTGGGCGCGGGCGATCGCGTCGCCCTTGGTGGGCCCGTCGCTGGCGCCGGCGAGCTCGGTCGCAGCGCGGACGGCGTAGTCGGCCTTGGCGGAGATGCGCATGTCCCGGCATTCTCGCCTACACGCCCGACGAGCGGAGCGCAGAGAGCCGGCCGGGCCCGGGGGCCCGGCCGGCAAGGCTGTCTAGGACTGGTGGGCGCGCGGCATGCGCATGCCCACGTGCATGCGCTCCAGGAGCGCCGGCACGAGCATGAGAGCCGCGAAGCCGACCACGGCGTAGACGACGTCCGTGGTGGTACCCCCGCCGAAGACGTCGGACAGGATGTTCCGGTCGAACAGGCCGACCAAGGCCCAGTTCAATCCACCGATCACGACAAGTGCGAGCCAGAGCGGCTCGAACCGCTTGATGACCTCCATCGCATGCCTCCTTGGTGCATACAGCAGAGATACTTGTGACTTACGGCACGAAGTAACCCGCTGTTTGCGGGGAGTTACACGTCGCCCTCACCGGATTCGGACTCATCCTCGGCGCCCTTGTCGGGCACAGCCTCCTCGGGATTCACCTCCGGATAGCCGCCCTCGCCGACGCCCTGCTTGCGGGGGTCCTCGGTGTGGTCGGGCTCTCGCTCTTCACTCATGCCTCGGTGCTACCCCCGGCGATGGGGTCAAGTCTTTCATTGCCGCATTTTGCCGCGTGGGGTCAGGGCGTCAGCGGTGGGGCGCGCGGTTTTGCGTGCGGGGGGGCGGTCGTTGGATGCCGGCATGAGGGAAGGAGTCCGGCACGTCTGTGGCGCTCGTAAGCGACTTGGGTAACGAAGGTCCCGCTGAAGGGGATCTTCGTCTCCCATGCGCGCGCAGATCGTGGTACCGCCCGGTTCCCCACGCCACGACCTGACGAAGTTCCTGCTCAGAGCAAAACGTCAGTCATGTGCTCTACGCGCGGCTCGACGGCCGGCTGTGGCCCGACCACAGCGGACAGCGCTTCCTTCCCTCAATGCAAGCAGCCAAAGCCAAGCCCGCCACAGACAGACCCACTGTGCCCCGCTGATCGCATGGCCCCGAGCGGCAAAATGCGGCAATGAAAGACTTGACCCCGGGCCGTTGCGGACGCGAGTCGACCAGGACGCCGTCGAGGTCGAGGCGACGCTCAGAACAGGCCTGAGAGCGCGCGGCCGACGTGCTTGACGAGGTCGAACAGCGGCGAGGGCACGATGCCCCCCGCCAGTGTGGCGATGCCGAACACGACTGCGACGGCGACGACCTCGGGCTCCGCGCGCCGCGTGCCCTCGCTTGCTGCGACCGTCGGCTCCAGCGGGTCGGTGGCGGCGCCGCCGGCGAGGGCCGGGCGCCCGCCGACGCCAACGGCTGCGGGGGTGAGCGCGGTGCCCGGCTCGGGACGCATCCACATCGCCGCGATCACGCGCAGGTAGTAGGCGAGCGAGATCATCGAGCCGCCGACGATGAAGATCGCCAGCCAGGTGTAGCCGCCGTCCACGCATGCCTCGATCAGGTAGACCTTGCCGATGAAGCCCGCGGTCGCCGGGATGCCTGCCAGCGACAGCATCGCCAGCGTCATCGGCCAGGCCAGCAGCGGCCGGGAGGCGCCGATGCCGGCAACGGCGTCGATGTGGTCGCGAAGGCCGGTCTCACGCTCGCGGGCGATGATCACTGCGAACGCCGCGAGGTTCATCGCGAGGTAGACGGCCAGGTAGAACGCCGTGGCCTTCGCGCCGAGCTGGGTCGCCACGACGACGCCCGCGAGCATGTAGCCCGCCTGGGCGACCGACGACCACGCCAGCAGGCGCTTGAGCGAGGTCTGGCCCAGCGCGCCCACGTTGCCGACGACGATCGTGATCGCGGCGAGCGCGGCCATCACCGGGCCCCAGTCGACCTGCGCGTCGATCAGCGCGACGTCGAAGAAGCGCAGCAGCACGCCGAAGGCGGCGGCCTTCGTGGCGACCGCCATGAACGCGGTGACCGGCGTCGGCGCGCCCTCGTAGACATCGGGGGTCCACTGGTGGAACGGCGCGACGCTCGCCTTGAAGGCGAGGCCGGTGAGCGACAGGGCGATGCCGGTGAGGAAGAGCACGTCGGTGCCGATGCCGCCTGCGGCGCCGCGGGCGATGCCCGAGAAGTCCGTCGAGCCGGTCGCGCCGTAGAGCATCGCCAGGCCGTAGACGAGCGTCGCGGACCCGACCGAGCCGACGACCAGGTACTTCAGGCCGGCCTCGAGCGAGCTCGGGCGCCGCATCTCGGTGGCGCACAGGACGTAGAGCGGGATCGACAGCAGCTCGAAGGCGACGAACAGCGTCACGGTGTTCTGCGCCTGCACCAGCAGCGCCATGCCGGCGATCGACGTCAGGAGCAGCGCGAAGTACTCGCCGTGCGCGGCCTCGACCGGCGCGGCCGCGCGCCAGGACAGGAACACGGTCGCGATGCCCGCGGTGCAGATGATCAGCATCAGGACGAGCGCCAGGCCGTCGAGCCGCAGCGCGCCCGCGACCAGCGCGGAGTTCGTGTCCCACTGCCAGATGCTCAGCCCCATCGCCGCGCCGAGCGACGCGATCGCCGTCGCCGGGACGACGCCGTGGCGGATGAAGCGCGGGCGCAGCAGGCCCAGCAGCAGCGTCAGCGTCGCCCCGCCGAACAGCGCGAGCAACGGCGAGAGCGCGCTCCAGTCGATGTGCGGGGCCTTGGCGACGGCGAGCATCATCGGATCACCGTGATCTCGGTGCCGTGAAGGGCGGCCGCGCTGCTCTCGGTGCGCTTCAGGATGAACTGCGGGTAGACCGCGAGGAACAGGATCACCGCGACGAGCGGCGCCAGCACGAGCCCGTCGGAGAAGCTCATCTCGCGGGACTCGATCGCGGGGCCGGGGCGGTTGTGCATCGCGCGGATGAACAGGCGCAGCGTGTAGACGCTCGCCAGCGCGACGCCCGTGAACGCGACGATCGAGATCACGAGCTTGGCCCTGAAGACGCCGAGCAGGATCAGGAACTCGCCGACGAAGTTCGACGAGCCGGGCATCGCGAGCGTCGCCAGCGCGACGATCAGGAACAGCGTCGCCAGCACGGGCGCGCGGAACGCCAGGCCGCCCATGTCGCGCAGGTCCTCCGATCCGCCGGCGCGCGCCGCCAGCAGCGCGACGATGAAGAACGCAGGTGCCACGACGAGGCCGTGGTTGACCGACTGGAGGATCGCCCCCTGGGCGCCCTCGTTGCGCAGCGCGAAGATCCCGAGCACGATGAATCCCAGCTGCGCGACCGACGAGTAGCCGAGGACCAGGCGCGCGTTGGTCGTCGTGAACGCCATCGCCGAGCCATAAAGGATCGAGGCCAGCGCGATCAGCAGCATCAGATCCTGGAAGTGGACGGTCGCGGCGGGGAACAGCGGCAGGACGATTCGCAGGAACCCGTAGGCGGCGACCTTCGACAGGACTCCCGAGAACACGGCGAGCACGGGCATCGGCATGGCGCGGTAGCCGTCGGGCATCCAGCCGTGCAGCGGGAACAGCGGCATCTTCACCAGGAAGGCCGCGGCGAAGCACAGGAAGATCCACTCCTGCGAGCCCTTGCCGAGCACGTTGTCGGCGAGTCCGGTGTGGGCCGCGTTGGTCAGCTCGAACGTGATGTGCGCATTGAGGGCATTGGCCGTCAGCACCGCCGTCGCCACCGCGGCCGCGAGCATCAGCAGCGAGCCGACCAGCGTGTAGATCACGAGCTTCGTCACGGCGGGGACGCGGCCTGGGCCGCCCCACTGACCGGCGAGGAAGTAGAACGGGATCAGCATCAGGTCGAAGAAGGCGACGAACAGCGCGAGGTCCTGTGCCAGCAGCGCGCCGAGCACGGCCGTCTCGGCGATCCCGAGCCACAGGTAGAACGTCCGCTCGCGCTCCCACTCCTGTAGCGCCGACCACACGAACGTCGCCGCGAACAGCAGCGTGGCGAGCAGGATGAAGAAGATGTTCAGGCCGTCGACGCCGAGCTTGTAATGGATGCCCAGCTCGGAGATCCACGTCTTGTTCGTGAGGAACTGCAGGCCCTTGTGGCCGGTCTTGAAGTCGGCCAGTAGCGCGATCGACAGGCCGAGCGTGACGAGCGACCCGGTGACCGCTGCGGCCCGCGCCGTGCGGCCGGGCAACAGCGCTCCGACGAGGACCGAGGCGGCGGGGAGCCAGAGAAGGAGCGAGAGGTCCATGCGGTCAGCTCGCCTTGAGCAGGAAGTAGAGGCCGACGGCGGCCAGGCCGCCGAGCATGAGCGCGGCGTAGACGCGCAGGAACCCGGACTGCACAGCGCGCACAGCCGCGCTGCCGGCGCGGACGATCCCGGTCGTGCCGCCGACGAGCGTGCCGTCGACGAACACGCGCTCGAACGTGGACTGGCCGAAGCGCCCGAACGCAGCCCAGGGCCGCACGACGACGGCATCGATCAGCTCGTCGAAGTACCACTTGTTCAGGAACAGGCGGTACGGG
>JAWVFZ010000273.1:0-23998 GCA_033855555.1 Solirubrobacteraceae bacterium | reverse complement strand
GGGCAGCTCGACGCGCACGCGGCGCCCGACGGCGGCGAGCTGCTGGTCGGCGGCGTCGAGCTTGGCCGTGACGACGCGACGGGTCGAGGTCGTGACGAGCACCTCGGTCGCGGGGGCGCCGGCGGCGGGGGAGCCGTTCCCGGTGCCGTTGCCGTTCCCGGTGCCGTTGCCGTTGCCGCTTCCCGTCCCGGTCTTGGGCGTGCTCGGATTGGTCGGCGTCGTCGGCGTGGGAGTCGTCGGCGTGGCGGGAGTTGTCGGGGTGGTCGGGGTGGTCGTCGGAGTCGTCGGGGTCGTGGGCGTGGTCGGGGTGGTGGAGGGGGTCGTCGGCGTGGTAGGCGTCGTGTCTGCCACCGGAAGCGATGCGAACTTCGTGCCGGGGTTGGAGCCGCCGCCGCTGCCCGACGAGCTGCTCGAAGCCGAGCCGAGCGACGCCTTGACCTGGGTGACCCGCCGCGGCCCCGGGAGGTAGGCCACCCGACCGAGCTCGACCTCACCCGTCTTGTCGAGCCCGACATCGCCCTGCCAGCTGCGCACCGCCGCAGCCGTCGACGCGGTGTACTTCGCATCGACGGTCCCGGGGTCGTAGCCGAGCGCGCTCAGGTTGCGCTCGAGCTGGCGCACGTCGGGCCCGTCGGCGACCCCGAGCTTCAGCGTCCGGTACGCCGGCAGCGTGCCGTTCATCAGGATGACTGGGGCGCCGTCGACCCGGAACAGCGTCTGACCTGGCCGGATGACCTGGCCGGCGCGCGGCAGCCACGTGATCGTGCCGCTGAGCCGGTTGGTCGCCGAGCGCTGGCCTGCGTAGCCGAGCGTCCCGTCCACGCTCTGGCGGTCGACCAGCGTGCGCCGCGCTACGGCCACCGTCGGGCCGCCCGATCCGCCCGCGGCCCGGGCCGGGTTGCCCGTGCCGCCGCCGACGATGCCCGTGCCCACGATCGTCGCGACCGCCGCGACGGCAACGACCGGCAGCGCGAGGATCGCTGAGCGGCGCGCGGTCACGGGGCGACCTGGAGGCTGAGAGAGCCGCCCGAGCCGCTGCCCTTGCTCGAGGACACGCCTGGCGCCCCGGGCCCGCCCTTGCCCCCGGGCACGAACTGTCCGCACTCCTTCTGGGCGCGCTGGAACGCCGGGCTCTTGGGATCGATGCCGGCGCCGTCGGAGCGTCCGCTGCCGGCCTTCATCGTCATCTTGATTCCGCCGCCGCTTGCCTGCGGGTCGGGCATGTTGACGCCGTGCGAGCGCATGCACTGGGCGAACTTCAGTGCCTGGTCGAGGAACTTCGCCTGCTCGGCCTTGCTGGGCTGCTTCCCGCCGCCTGGGCCGCCGCCCGTCTTGCGTGCGCAGTCGCGCTGGATCTTGTCCACCTTCGACGGCGAGATGCGGCCGCCGATCCGCATCTGGAGGTTGCCGCCGGTTCCTTCCTGGACGTCCAGCCCGCCCTTGCGCATGCACGCGGCGAATGCTTGAAGCTTGGCTTCGCTGGATTGGCCCGCGGAGCCGCCGTCGCCCTTGGAGCTACCGCCGCAGGCCGCCAGCAGGAGCGCCGCTACGGATGCCGCGAGGATCGTGGGAACGCCGTGTGTCTTGGTCATGGACACCATCAAGCCCGGCTCACCTGAGAGCTTGCTGAACGGTTGCTAGGAGGTCGGTGAAGTTGCCCGGTCACCGTTACCCCTTGGTGGCGGAGAACTTTTCGCCCTTGCCGCCGCCGGGCAGAAGCGATCCGCACGCCTTCTGCGCGTCCTGGAACGCAGGGCTCCTGGGATCGATCCCGTTCTTGCCGGGGCCGCCGATACTGATCCCGCCGCCCTCGGCCTGAGGGTCGGGCATGTTGACGCCGTGCGAGCGCATGCACTGCGCGAACTTCAGGGCCTGATCGAGGGCCTTCGACTGGTCGGCGTGGCTCATCGGCCTGGGCCCGCCGTGGGTCTTCTTCGCGCAGTCGCTCTGGACCTTCTGCAGCCGTGTCCGGGACATGCCCTTGGGACTCCGGATCGCCGTGCCGCTCCCGCCCGGGCCGGTGGTCTCCCTGACATCGAACCCGGCCTTGCGCATGCATTGGTTGAACGCAACTTGCTTGGCGTCGTCAGGCTGGCCCGCGGAGGGGTCGTCCTTCGACCCGGCGCCGCAGGCCGCGAACAGCAGCGCCGCCGCCACAGCCGCGATCGTGGAAAGGCCCTGTCTTTTGGTCATGCCCGCCATCAAGGCGGGGCCACCTGAGAGCTTGCTGAACGCCTGCTAGGAGATCGGTGAAAGCCGCAGGCGCAGCCGCGCCCCGCCCTCGGACACGGACTCGGCGGACACGGTGCCGCCGTGGGCCTCGGCCACCTGGCGGACGATCGCGAGGCCGAGCCCAGACCCGGGCAGCCCGCGCGCGGACGAGGCACGATAGAAGCGGTCGAACACGTGCGGGAGGTCCTCGTCGGCGATACCCGGCCCGTGATCGCGCACGACGATCTCGCCGTCGCGCACGGCGACCTCGATCGGCGCCCCCGGAGGGCTCCATTTCACGGCGTTGTCGAGCAGGTTGCGCACGGCGCGATGCAGGCGCGCCTCCGAGCCCCGCACCACGCAGGCCTCGGCGTCGACGCTGAACTCGCGATCGCTCGCGTGCGAGCGCGCGCCGGCGACGACCTCGGAGACCAGGAGGTCGAGGCGCACGTCGTCGAGCTCCTCGCGGTCGCCGCTCCCGTTCGGCCGCGCGAGGTCGACGAGGTCGCCGACGAGCACGGTCAGCTCCTCCACCTGCCCGCCCACCGAGACGACGATCCGCTCGCGCTCGGACTCGGGAAGGTCCGGCGCGCGCGCGAGCAGCTCGAGGTTCGTGCGCACGCTCGTCAGTGGCGTGCGCAGCTCATGCGACGCGTCCGCGACGAGCTGGCGCTGGGCTTCCCGCGAGGACTCGAGCGCGGCGAGCATCGTGTTGAACGAAGCGCCCAGCCGGTCGATCTCGTCGCGGCCGCCCTCGGGGAGGCGATGGCTGAGGTCCTGCGTGGCGGCGACGTGCTCGGCGGTGTCGGTGAGACGGCGCACGGGCTTGAGCGTCCCGCGCGCCACGAGGAGGCCCAGGCCGGCGGCCACCCCGATGCCGCCGACGGTCACGGCGACCAGCACCCAGAGCAGGTTGCGCAACGTGCGGTCGACATCCGTCAGCGGACGCGCGACCTGGAGCACCCCGCCGTCCGGGGTCTTGACGCTGAGCACCCTGAGGTGCGCGCCCTTCACCCACTGGTCGGCGAGAAGATCCTTCCTGCGACCGGCCGCGACGGCGAACGTCGTGTCCGTGACGGGGATCTTGCTCGCGACCCCGCCGGCGGGCTCGACTACCGTGCCGCCGCGGGTGACCACCTGGGCGACGCCCGTCGCGGCACCGAACTTCTCGGGCGGCAGCGCCACGCGCACGCCGTACTGCGCGTTCTTCTCTTTGCGGAGCTGTGTCACCTTCGTCACCCGCTGCGGCGGCGCGCCCGGTGGCGCCTGGTCCGTGGCGACGAAGAACGCCTTCGGCTGATCGCTGCGCAGCGCTGCGTCGACCTGGCCGCGCAGGTTCCCGCGCACGAGGACGTACACGGCGACCGAGGCGATCGCGATCGCCGCCGCGACGGCGACCCCGGACAGCAGGACGAGACGGCGGCGGATCGTCATCGGACCGCCACCTCTTTAAGCACGTATCCGACGCCGCGGATCGTGTGCAGCAGGCGCGACTCGCCGTCGGCCTCGGTCTTGCGGCGTAGGTAGCCGACGTAGACCTCGAGCGAATTGGACGCCGGGCCGAAGTCATAGCCCCACACGCGATCGAAGATCACGTCGCGCGTCAGCACCTGTCGCGGATGGTGCAGGAACAGCTCCAGCAGGAGGAACTCGGTGCGCGTGACCTCGATCGCCCGGTCGCCGCGGTAGACCTCGTGTGTGTTCGGGTCGAGCTCAAGATCGCCGAAGCGCAGCACCTTGCGATCACCCTCCCACCCCGAGCGGCGCAGCAGCGCGCGCAACCGGGCCAGCAGTTCGTCGAGCGCGAACGGCTTCGCCAGGTAGTCGTCGGCGCCGGCCTCCAGGCCGGCGACCCGGTCGTCCACCGCGTCGCGTGCCGTCAGTAGCAGCACGGGCGTGCGGTCGCCCGTATCGCGCATCCGCCGGCACACCTCCAGCCCGTCGATCTGTGGCATCAGCACGTCGAGCAGCACCACGTCGGGCCGCACCGCGGCCAGCCGCCGGATCGCCTCGCGGCCGTCTGCCGCGAGGTCGACCTCGAAGCCGTCATGCCGCAGAACCCGCTCGAGCGACTCGCGCACCGCGGGCTCGTCATCCACCACGAGCACCCTCATGGCGGTGCATAGTCGCTCCTGAAGCTGAACGAACGCTGAAGGCCGATGGCTAGCCGCTGCGTGTGTCCAGGATGTAGGTCGCCAGGACGGCTGCGGCGATGCGGGCGATAGTGATACGCGGAGGCTTTGCGGGAGTGGACACGGGGTGGTCCTCACGGTTGTTCGTTGGTACGACGACCACCGTACCAAATAGTTCGCCAGTTGTCGTACAATGGTTGCGATGTCGCTCCACCACCCCAGTCGCGAGGACCTCGAGGTTGCAACCGTCCTGCACGCGCTCAGCGACCCCCAGCGCCTGCGCATCGTCACGCGGCTCGCCGGCGCGGAGGAGCCGTGCTCGTGCGGCGGATTCGGGCTCGAGGTCACGAAGTCCACGCTCACGCACCATTTCCGCGTCCTGCGCGAGGCCGGCGTGATCGCCCAGCGTCCGGTCGGCACCTCCAAGTTCAACTCGCTGCGCCGCGAGGACCTCGATGCACGCTTCCCCGGCTTGCTCGATGCGGTGCTTTCGGCGGCGCCGGCGCCGGTCACCAGCGCGGCTCCCTAGCTGAGGCGAAGCCTCAGCGCCCGGAGCGGTCCCACGTCGGTCGAGGCTGCCCGGGCGGCGTTCGCGCGCTCAGCCAGACGTGCCTCGAGGCGCCAGAGGTAGTCGAGATGCTGGCTGGCCCAGAGCAGGACGAGCGCGGCGTGGGCCGTCGCCTCGTCGCGGTCGCCGGCGGCGTCTCGCACGCATGCGAGAAGCTGCCTGTGGCCCTCGGCGTCGCGGATATGCGGCGGCGGCACGGGGCGGTTGTTGACGAGCGCGTACCCGAGCGTGACGTACCACGACTGGAGCGCATGGATCTCGCGGTCGAGGTTCGCGCCGCAGCGATCGAGTCGCTTGTCGCCGTCCACCATGTGCCCGAGCGCGTCGAGCGATTGCGCCGCCCGGCGCACGCGCGCCGCACCGGCGACCAGCGCTGCCACGTCCTCCGTGGTCATCGGCGTGGCCGAGCGCTCGGCGAGGTACTGCCGGAAGGCGTCGTCGAGCTTGTGAAGGGCAGCGTCCGCGGCCCGACCAGCCCGCGCGACGGGCGCGCGGTCTCCTCCGTCGATCAGCTGGCGAGCCGTGGCGACGACGTACTCCACTCCGCGCGCGTAGGCGGTCGAGACGTGATCGCGCAGGAGCGGGCCCGCACCGCGCGGCCAGAACAGCAGACCGACCCCGAGGCTGATCGCAAACCCGATCGCGACGTCCTCGACGCGGATCAGCCCGACGCTCCAGCCGACGGGCTGGATGATGTTGAAGAGGATGACGAGGACCAGCGTGAAGCCCGCCTGGCCGGCGGCGAACGAGATCGCCCGCGGCGCGTAGGCGGCGAGCAGGATCGCGACCGGCAGCACCGCCCACAACACCGCCTGGTGCGTCCCGAGGACGATCACGAGCAGCGCGCCGACGACGATCCCGGCGGCGGTCCCCGCAAGCGCGCTGAGAACGGACCAGCCGGTGCTCAGCGCGTTCGACCGCAGCACGGAGAGCGTCCCCAGCACGACCCAGAAGGAGTGCTGCAGACCCGCTCGCTGGGCGATGTAGACCGCAACCGCGAGTCCGGCGGCGCCGCGGATGCTGTTCTGGAACCACACCGAGCGCACGCTGGCGTGCTCGACCGCGAGCTGCTGCGTTGCTCCCAGGGCCGCCCGCGCGGGAGGTGCCTGTGCGACGTCCTCCTGGCCGAGCTCCGGTGCATCGGCCCCGGTCGCAAGCAGCGCGTAGCCGGCGATCTGGCGTGCCGAGTAGGTCACCACGCGGATCCGGAAGGGCGGCTCGAGCGCCTCCGGGAGCGCCTCGGTGTCCGATGCCTGCTCCGGCAGCCGTCGTACGAGTGCGTGCGCGACCGCATCGCGCGCTGCGTCGAGCCGTGCGAGGTCGGGCCGTTCGTCGCGACCCTCGAGCCTCGCCGCGCTCGCGCGCAGCACGGCGGCGGTCGCCGCCATGGCTTCGGCGTCCTCTGCGCACGCGAGCTCGAGTGCGGGCGATCCGCTCGATGGCGTCAGAAAGGACAGCAGCCAGTCCAGCTCGTCGGGCAACGAGGCGAGCGCGGCTGCGGGTCGGGTGGGGCCGGTCGGGCGGTGGTGGGTGCCGAGGAAGCGCCTGCGCAGGCCGTCGACCGCCTCGTGCGCCGCCTGTGCTCGTTCGGTCCAGCGGTCGCGGTCCGCGTCCGCCAGGTCTGCGACGGCGCGCAGTGCGCCGGCCACCTCCTCCTGAAGGTCGGCGCCCCGGCGCGGCGGCCAGAGGAGCATGACCGCCAGGGTCCCCGCGCCGACCGCCAGGCCCCAGCCTTCCAGGCGGTCGGGTATCGCGGAGTTCGGCGCCGGCATCGTCACCGGCAGGACGAAGGTGAGGATCGTCCCGGTCGCGGCGGCCGCGAAGTAGCCGTTGATCGCGCCCGAGTAGAGCGTGACGAAGCCGACGAGCGCCATGGCCCCAGCGGCGAGCCACGCGTTGCGCGAGCACAGCGTCCCGAGCGTGACGAAGACGGCACCGGCGCACGCAAGGCCGGCGTACGCGAGGAGGCGAGTCCGCGGCGGGCCTGCGAACTCGACCAGCACGAGCACCGCGAAGGATCCGAGGGCCGCGAGGAGCGACGTCTGCGGCTGCTTGATCACCTTGTCTGCGAGCGCGAAGACCGCAGGGATGACGATGGCTGCGCGCGCGGCGCTCTTCAGCGCTGCAAGGTCCGGCACGGCTGCCGATGATAGGCCCGGCCTGTCAAGGCGTGAGCGTCACTGCGGCCTCCGGCGTGGCCACGCGGAAGGTGAAGCTCTCCACGAGGTAGAGCTCGACGGTGTCGGCGTCGTGGCGCTCGTAGCCGATCGAAAGGTCCTCGCCGGCATCGAAGAGGAAGTCGCCGCCGCGCTGGCTGACGACCACCGCGCCCTGCACGCCCGGTGCCCACACGAGCGGTCCGCCGATGATCTGGCGCAGGTGGCTGAGCAGCGGGTAGCCGCCGTGCTCGGTGGTCTCGAGCACGCGGGTGTAGGCCTCGGGTCCGAGCGCGAGGCCGTAGGGCCCTTCGATACCGACGCGCAGCAGCGCCTCGACGGCCCGGGCCACGTGGGCGGGGTACTGCTGACAGTCCTCGCCGAGCGCCCTCGCGCCGTGCGCGGAGGCCTCTGCGATGCCCGTCAGGGCCGCAGCCGGCCAGCCGTGGAACACGGCGCGGTTCTCTGCGGTGGCGATGCGATGGGCGGCCTCGTCGAGCGTGGCCAGGTCGACGTCCTCGGCCCCGCGGTCGGCGTCTGCCAGCTCGGCCCGCGAAAGCGAGAACGGCGCGCGCAGCTCGACCACGGCCAGCACGCGGCGCTGAGCCGCCTCCACGCCGTCGGCCGGCGCGTCCGCGAGCGCGCTTGTGCGGCCAAGGTTCGTCGCGGAGTGCTCCCAGCCGTGCGGGCCGGCGAAGTCGATGAGCTTGCGCGCGGCCAGCGCAGGACGGAGGCGCTCGCGGGCCTCGTTGTCGATGAGGCTCCAGCTTGCGTCGGTGATGGGCGCGTGCTCGCGCAGCAGGTGGCTCATGACGCCGCGCCTCGCAGGCCGCCGATGCCGAGCGAGGTGCTCCCGGCCAGTGGCGCACCTCGCGCCGCGGCTCCCTCGACGGCCTCTTCCTCGGCCTCCTCGCCATGCTCGACGATGTCGCCCGCCTGGAAGAGGATCCCCTCGGCGATCTCGCGCCACAGCGGAGTGCGGCGCAGCAGGAACTCCAGATCCATGCAGAAGTGCTTGAACTCCTCGCCCTGTGCGTCGCGCATGATCGCGCGCGCTTCGCGATCGGACTCGACGGCCATGCGCTGCTCGTACCAGCCGATCGCCTCGGCCTCCTCGGTGAGCGAAGCGCACAGGCGGGCGAAGGTCCGCGTCTGTTCCGGCAGCTCGGCAGCCGGCTCGTGGTATTGGTCGAAGCCCATACCGCAAATGTTGGCGCATCGGCCCGCGCGCGCGGGAATGCCGTGTCGTTTGCGACACGCGGGATCGCGCGCCAGAGTGGTGCGATGAACGCGGCGGCGCGCGACGAGAGCCTCGGCAGCGTCCTCGTCGCGCTGGCCGCGAATGTGGCGATCGCTGTGGCAAAGGGCACCGCCGCCGCGCTGACCGGCTCGCCGGCGCTGTTCGCGGAGACGGTGCACACCGTCGCCGACGCCGGCAACGAGGTCCTGCTGTACGTCGCAATCCGCCGCAGCCGCCATCCCGCGGACCCGTCGCACCCGTTCGGCTACGGCCCCGAGCGCTACTACTGGGCGTTGCTGGCCGCGATCGGCATGTTCGTCGTCGGCGGCGCGGTCTCGATCTGGGATGGCGTCCAGGCGCTTGCGCATCCTCGCGAGCTCGAGGCGTTCTGGGCGGGCGTCGCCGTCCTCGTGATCGCTTTGGTGCTGGACGGCGGAAGCCGCGTGGTGGCGCGACGTCAGCTGCGCATGCAGGCCGCGCGGCGGGAGCTATCGATGCGCGAGTACCTGCGCGAGTCGGCGGATCCGACGGTCGTGACCGTGTTCGTCGAAGACACGATCGATGTCCTCGGCGCGGCCCTCGCGCTGGTGGCGATCGTCCTGCACCGCGTGACCGGGTCGAGCATCCCGGATGCGCTCGGTTCGGTCGTGATCGGCGGTCTGTTGTGTGTCGTCGCGTGGCGATTGACGGCACGCAACCGAGGGCTGCTCACGAACCAGTCGGTGCCGGACCGCTACGTACAGCGGCTGCGCGACCGCCTCGAAACCGAGCCGACGATCCACGCCGTGCCGCGCCTCGAGGCCGTCTACCTCAGCCCGACGGAGGTGCTGGCCGTGGCGGACGTCGAGATGTCCGACGGCCTGACCGGCACCGAGGTGGCCTCGGCGCTGGCGCGGATGCGTGCCGACGTCGTGCGCGAGACGCCCGCCATCGCGCGGCTCTACCTCACGCCCGTCGCGCCGCTGGAGCCGTGAGCGAAGTCATGCGTCGAGGCGGGCCCGCAGCTCCGCGGTGGGCAGGCCCTCCGTGTACGCCGGAGCACCCGCCTGATGCTTGCGCCCACCCTCGGCGAGCGTGCCGGCGTCGACCGCGTCGAAGCCGATCTCGTCGATCAGCTCGGCCACCGTCTGCTTCGCCTCCTGGTCATCGCCCGAGATCGGGATGCCGATGCGCTCGTCGTCGCCGGCGGGACGGCCGTCGTCGCGCAAGCGCGTCCAGACGATCGCGTTGAACGCCTTGACCACGCGCGCGTCCGCGAGGTGCGTCTGCAGCAGCTCGCTCGACGTGGTGCGGTCGCTGTCGAGTTCCTCGAAATGACCGTCTCGCTGCGGGTAGTAGTTGTGGGTGTCGATCACGACCTTGCCCGCGACGCCCTCGGCCGGCACCTCGCGGTAACGGCCGAACGGCACCGAGACGACGACGAGCTCGCCGAACCGGGCGGCCTCGGCCGGAAGCGTCGCTCGCGCGCCGGCGCCCAGCTGTTCGACGAGGCTCGCCAGCGTGTCCGGCCCGCGCGAGTTGCTGACGACCACCTCGTGGCCGGCATCGGCGAAGCGCTTGGCAAGCGTGCCGCCGATGTGCCCGGACCCGATGATCCCGATCTTCATCTCAGGTGCTCCTGAATCGCGTTGCCCGCACGGCTTCCGATGATACGTGCGGGCATTCTTGAGTCAGTGAGGGGCGCGCAGCGCGGCGTGCCTGGGTGGGCGCTCCGCGCTGGTTGCTTGCGGGTGAGGAAGGGTGGACCGCGTCGCGCCGGTTACAGGCCCCGGGAGTTGCGTGGGACGTTGTCGGCGCTATTCGCCGCCAACGTCCCATCGAACCCGTCGAAGGCCCGACCACTATGCCGCGGCTGCGACCCCCGCCGGGAAGCGGACGCCGGTGAGCTCCTCCGAGACGTCCCAGAGGCGGCTCGCCACGGCGGAGTCCTTGGCGGCATCCGTGCGGCCCACGAGCTCCGGCGCGCCGCGCTGCTCCATGAAGCCGCCGGGTCCCGCGAAGCTGTCGCCGGGGATGTCGGCGACCGCGGCGTAGAGCGTCGGCAGCGCGCCGCCGTCCTCGTCCTGGGCGAGCAGGCGGTTGCCGATCGCGCTGATCAGGTCCATCGAACGGCGCTGGCTCTTGAACTGCAGGTTGGTCGCCGCGTAGCCGGGATGGGCGGCTGTCGCGAGGACGGCCGAGCCAGCGGCCGTCAGCCGGCGCTGCAGCTCGGAGGTGAAGAGGAGGTTCGCGAGCTTCGATTGCCCGTATGCGCGCCAGGCCTTGTAGCGCTTGCGCTCCCAGTTGAGGTCGTCGAAGTCGATGGCGCCGACGCGATGGGCCGTCGAAGACACCGTGACGACGCGCCCCGTTACGCGCTCGAGCAGGAGGTTGGTCAGCGCGAAGTGGCCGAGGTGGTTGGTGCCGAACTGCAGCTCGAAGCCGTCGGCCGTGCGGGTCAGGGGCGGCACCATCACGCCGGCGTTGTTGATCAGGAGATCGATGTCGCCGTCCCACCCCGCAGCGAACTCGCGCACCGAGGCGAGGCTTGCCAGGTCGAGCCGGCGGACCTCCGTCTCGCCGCCCATCGAGGCGGCTGCGGTCTGACCCTTGCCGGTATCGCGCACGGCGAGCGTCACGCGCGCGCCCGCGCCCGCGAGCGCGCGGGCGGCAGCGCGGCCGATGCCGCTGTTGGCGCCGGTGACGATGACGCGGCGGCCGCTCATGTCGGGGATGTCAGTGGTGCTCCAAGTAGTCATGAGCAACAATGTAGTCCCTGACAACAATGATGTCAACGACTACTTCTTCCGCTAGGCTGCGAGCCGTGAGCGACCGGCCCTATCACCACGGCAACCTGCGCTCGGCGCTGCTCGCGCAGGCCGAGCTCACCGTCCGCGAGCGCGGCGTTCAGGACCTGTCGTTGCGTGAGCTCGCACGCGACGTCGGCGTCAGCCATGGCGCGCCGCGCCGCCACTTCCCCGATCGCCGGGCGCTGCTCGACGCCCTCGCCGAGGCCGGGTTCGCGCGCCTCGGCGCCGAGCTGCGCACCGCGATGGATGGCGCCGGCGAGGACTTCGAGGCGCGGTTGCGGGCGACCGCCGCGGCCTACGTCCGCTTCGCCACGCGCGACGCAGCGCTGCTCGAGCTGATGTTCGCCAACAAGCACCGCGAGGGGGCGGAGGCTCTGCACGAGGCCGCCGAGCGCACGTTCTCGGTCATGCTCGAGCTGATCCTGCAGGGCCAGGACGACGGCGCGCTGGAGCCCGGCGACCCTGAGCGCGTCGGCCTCGTCCTGCTCGCCACCATCCAGGGCATCGCCGCGCTCGTCACCGGCAGCGTGATCCAGGCCGACCAGCTGGACGAGCTCGTCGCCGACGCGATCGCGCATTTCCTGCGCGGCTCGCGCGCGGCTGCCTGATCTGGTCTCGGAGCTCAGCGCTTTCCGTTGAGGGTCAGCACCGCGTTGCCGCGCACCTGGCGGTCGCGGACCGCGGCGAGCACGCGCGGGGTCGAGCTCCAGTCCGCGCTGTCGCCGATCTCGGGATGCAGCCTGCCGCCCGCGACGAGGTCGACGAGCGTCGCGAGATCCTCGGGATCGCGGTCGGCCTCCAGCCAGTAGACGAAGCTGCGGATCGCCACCTCGGCCGGCCCCGCCATCACCGCGAAGAAGTCCAGCTCGGCCGGCTGCCCGCTCCCCTGGCCGTACCAGAGCAGCAGACCGCCGCGACGCAGCTTCAGCGCCGCCGCGCCGGTCATAGCGCCCCCGACCGACTCCATCGCGACGTCGAAGGGACCGTCGGCGTCCTCGACGTTCTCGACGACCGTGGCACCCAGCTCCGCCAGTCGCGCTCCGCGCTCCGCGGTCCGGCTCGTCGCGGTCACGCGGGCACCGGCGGCGACCGCCAGCTCCGTGACGTAGTGCCCGACCCCGCCGGATGCGCCCGTGAGCAGCAGGCGCCGGCCGTCGAGGTCGCCCGCGGCGCGCATCAGCCGCAGCGCGGTGAGCCCCGCCAGCGGGAGCGCGGCCCCCTGCTCGGCGCTCACGGCGTCCGGCAGCGCGACCAGGCGCCCGGCTTCGACCGCCACCTGCTCGGCCCAGCCGCCGCCATCTATGTGGGCGACGACGCGCGTGCCCGCCGGCGGCCCCGAGCCGTCGGCAGCGGCCTGCGCCACGCGCCCGGCGATGTCCTTGCCGGGCGGCTCGGTGCGCCCGCCGGCCAGCAGCAGGATCTCGCCGCGGTTGACGGAGTAGGCCTCCACGGCAACGAGCGCCTGATGGTGAGCCGGCGCCGGCGAATCGATCGATGTGCGGGCGACGAGCGCGTCGTCGCCGCTGGGGAGAAATGCGGAGATGGGCATGGGATCGACGGTACGACCCGCGGGCTCGTTGCGAAAGAAGGCACCGATTTGTTACCTTGGTACCTGATGGATACCGTAGCTCCCTACGACGTCATGTCGGCGGACTGTCCCACCCGCCAGGTGCTGGACCGGCTCGCCGACAAGTGGACGATGCTCGTCGTCGTCGCGCTGCAGACCGGCGGCACGCTTCGGTTCTCCGAGCTCAAGCGCAGCATCGGCGGCGTCAGCCAGAAGATGCTCACGCAGACCCTGCGCGCGCTGGAGCGCGACGGGATGGTGGACCGCGAGGCGCTCCCCACCGTGCCGGTCACCGTTCGCTACACGCTCACGCCGATGGGTCATCGCCTCGCCACCGCCGTCAGCGTCATACGCGAGTTCGCCTACGCCCACATGCCCGAGATCGAGACCGCTCGCACCGCCTACGTCCCGCCGGACGGCTCGCCGCCGACGCCGGTCGCGACGGCGTAGCGGACGAGCAGGTCGCCCGAGCGGTCTAGACGGTGCCGACGACCGCCCACGCGCGGGCAGTCAACTCGAACGGGCCGTCGCCGACCCCGAGGCGGCGGCGGTACGCGTCGTGGAGCGCGGCGCGACGGTCGTCGTCAAGCGACGCGCAGAACGCACCGGACGGGGCGACGCCCGTCGGGAACGGAGCCCAGAGGTCCTTGAAGCCGGTGTACGACGCGCGCACCACGAGCGGGCCGAAGCGCACATCGCGCAGGCCGGCGAGGCGCCATAGCTCGGCGAGCTCGCCTTCGGCGCACCAGCGCATCACAGTGCCCTCATCAGCGGCAGCGGCGCGTTCGGGATCGACTTCGCGGGCGGCGTCCCAGAAGCCGCGCAGCAGCGTCATCTCACCGGCGTAGTCCCAGACGCACGCGGCGACGATTCCGCCCTGTCGCGTCACGCGCGCCATCTCGCGCGCGCCCGCCTCGGCATCGGGCATGAAGTTCACGACGAGCTGTGAGAGGACGGCGTCGAACGCGCCGGCGGCGAACGGCAGCTCCTCGGCGGCTGCCACGACCACATCGACCTCCGGCAGCCGGGTCCGGCACGCTGCCGCAAAGGGCTCCGACGGGTCGGCGGCACACACGCCGGCTGTCCCGAGCTGCTGGGCAAGCGCTGCCGTGAGCGCGCCCGGCCCGCAGCCGACATCGAGTGCCCGCATCCCCGGCTCGACTCCCGCGTACGCGATCAGGGCCGACGCGAGCTGGGCGCTGTAGCGACCGACGTGGCGGTCGTAGGCGTCGGCCGACGCGCGGAAGGTTTCAGCGCCTGTCATCGAACTGTCGAGGCTACCCGGAGCTGAGCCGGTAGCTTCGGCTGATGCAAGTCGGGATCTCGATCGTGCCCGCCACCGAAGCGCTCGATCGCATCCGCGAGCTGGTGCGGACAGCGGACGAGGCGGGACTGGACCTCGTCGGCGTCCAGGACCACCCCTACCAGCGCCGCTTCCTCGACACGTGGTCGCTGATCCCGGTCCTGCTCGCAGAGACGAAGCGCATCGCCTTCTTCACCGACGTCGCCAACCTGCCGCTGCGGCCTCCGGCGGTGATGGCCAAGGCCGCTGCGTCGCTGGATGTGCTGAGCGGTGGGCGCTTCGAGCTGGGCCTCGGCGCCGGCGGTTTTCCCGACGTGATCGCGGCCATCGGGGGTCCGCGGCGAACGCCGGGCGAGGCCGTCGAAGCGCTCGACGAGGCGATCGACGTGATCAGGCTGATGTGGTCGGGCGAGCGTTCGGTCTCGTTCGAGGGCGAGCACTACCGTCTCGACGGCGCGCGTCCCGGCCCGCAACCCGCGCACCCGATCGGCATCTGGGTCGGAGCGTTCAAGCCGCGCATGCTGCGCCTCGTCGGCCGCAAGGCCGACGGCTGGCTGCCGTCGCTGGGAGTGCTCACACGTGACGAGCTGCGCGCCGGCAACGAGCTGATCGACGCGGCGGCCGAGAAGGCGGGCCGTGACCCGCGCTCGATCCGGCGCATCCTCAACCTGCAGGGGGTCATCGGCGACAAGCCGGCGCCGCCCCGGTCGTCGCTCCCGGTCGGGTTCCTGGCCGGCGAACCACTCGCGGGACCACCCGCCTGGTGGGTCGACACGCTGGCGGGATTCGTCGCGGACGGCTTCGACACGGTGGTGTTCTGGCCGGTCGACCCGGAGCCCGGGCAGGTCGAGCTCCTGGCCGCTGAGGTCGTGCCCGCCCTGCGAGCGGGCTGACGACTCGGCCTACCCCAGGCGCTCGCGGGCATCCTGCAGCTTCGACGGGTCGGTGATGACGTCGATCTCGGCGATGCGCTCGCCGGCCACGGTTATCCCCGCGACGCCGATGAGCTTGCCGCCGGCGACCACGACGATGCCGGCCGCGCCGTTGACGATCGCGGGCTTGGCGAGGCGAACGAATGGGCGCCCGAGGCCGAGCGCGGTCCGGGCGACGGCTTCGGCACCGATGACCGGATCCTGCGCCCGCAAGCCGCCACCGGCATCGATACGGAACACGACATCTGGATCGAGCACGGAGAGCAGCGCCTCGAAGTCGCCCTCTCGCGCGGCGCTGAGGAAGGCGTCGACGACCTCGCGCTGTCGTGAAAGGTCGGTGTCGACGGCCGGTGCGCCGCGGACGCGCCGCCGCGCGCGGCTGGCCATCTGGCGGGCGGCGTCGGGCGTGCTCTCGATGATCGTCGCGATCTCCTGGAAGGGGATCGCGAACATGTCGTGCAAGACGAACGCGAGGCGTTCCTTCGGCGCGAGCGTCTCGAGGACGACGAGCAAGGCGAGGCCGACCGAGTCGGCGATCACCGCCTCGTACGCAGGATCTGACGCTCCGGCCTCGTCGGCCACCAGCGGCTCGGGCAGCCAGCTGCCGGCGTAGTCCTCGCGCCGCCGGTTGCGCGCCTTGAGCATGTCGAGCGCCACGCGGGCGACGACGGTGGTGAGCCAGCCCGACACGTTCGCGATCTCGTCGGCGTCGGAGCGGTTGAGGCGCAGCCACGCCTCTTGGACGGCGTCCTCGGCCTCGGTGGTGGACCCGAGCATCCGGTAGGCCACAGCACGAAGTCGCACTCGGTGCTCCTCGAACTGCGTGGCAATCACGTTGTCGTCCACGGTCATATCCTGTCGTCGCCTGTCGTCAAAGGGGTGACGACTCCGAGGCGGCCGATGTGACAGCCCGGGTCCTCAGAAGAGGGCGACGGTCTGAAGGTTCGGGAACTCGCTATGCACGACGCGCAGCGTGCGGAAGTCGAACGACTCCACGAACGCGCGGTCCTGCATCCGGTTGGACTCGATCACGCCCGCCACCTTCTCGGCCATCGGCCTCGGCCCGATCGTCTGCTGGTCGAAGGGGATTCCGTGGCCGGGGTCCTCGTCGGTGCGGGGGTTGATCTTCGTCTCGATGTCGAAGCGGGCGCTCTCCGCGTTGTGCCAGAGCACGCTCGCGTTGGGGGCCGAGGACCCGGCCCCGCTCCTGTACCAGTTCGCGTAGAACGTCACGAAGTCGAAGAGCTGCTGCGTCGTCGGCACGACGTACGGGTCCGGCAACCTCTCGTGCTGGGCGAACGCCACGGCCACGGGCGACAGCGAGCGATCGTTCGTCTGGGGCGTACCGGTGCGGATGACGCCGTCGCAGATGAACTCGGTCTGCAGCTGGTGCAGCGTGAGGTCCTTGATCAGCACCTCGTCGTGAACCGAGCCGTACGGCGTGCCGTCGCTTCGCCGGCACTTGCCGACCAGCACGTAGGGGTCATGCGAGAGCACGGGGACGCCGTCCTTGGTGATCGCCTGGTCCGTCTCGAGCGTGTTTGCCAGGTTGTCGAGCCCGGCCTCCATCGACGGCAGCGTGTTCTCCGGGCGCAGGTCGCGGGCTCCGCGATGCGCCTGGGCATCGAACTTCGCGGAGTTCACGGTGCCGTCGCGGTTGAGGTAGTCGCCCGGGGTGCCGTCGCCGTTGGCATCGAAGCTGGCGAGCGCCTGGTGGAGCAGGTCCGGGCGATCGCTGATCAGGCCGTCGACGCCGAGATCGAGCAGCCTCGTCATCGCGGCCGGGTCATCGACCGTGTACGGCACGACCGTGAAGCCGGCGGCGTGCAGCGAGTCGACGTTCACGGTGTTGTTGGAGGCAGTGCTCAGCCCGGATCCCGCCAGCGCATCGAGGCGCAAGGAGTCGTCGATCGGCGGGGCGCTGTCGTCGAGCAGGTTGGCGTCTGGCGCCACCACGGGGGTGTGGTCGTCGCCGCCTGCCAGCGCGTTGGCCCGCAGCGCCTTCACCACGCGCAGGATCCCCGCGTCACGGGCGCCACCGACATGGAGCGCGGCTGCTGCCGAGGGTGCGCCAAGCGCGAGCGCGGCCAGGGCCGCGACGGGGAACAAGTACCTCACGTGGACTCCTCGGGATCGTGATCGAAACGAGACCCAAGGTGTACTCCCTCAGCCTCGCCGCATCGCCTCCGCGACGTGCGCGACGTTGTCGCGCCAGACCTCCATGGGCGTCGGCGGCAGCACCTCGTCCCAGATCTCGGCCATGCTGCTCGCGAGCTGGGGCAGGCCCGCCGGTCGCGCGATGAACCACCAGTGCAGGTGCGCGGCGCCCTCGCCCCAGCGGCCGATGTGGACGCGCCCGATCTCGCCGACCGAGAGCACCGCCCGCTCGACGCGCCCGAGCATGAGCCCCTGTTCTCGCGCGAGGTCGTCAGGGAGGTCGGCGGGGCCGTCGTGGTGCGCGCGCGGCTCGAGGATCAGGACGATCGGCAGGCCGCTCGGCTCGAGCGCCCAGAGCCGCCAGTGGTCATCGGTCCACAGGTAGTCGCTGTCGGGCTTGGCGCAGGCCGAGCAATCGACGCCATCCTCGCCATCACGCTCTCGCTCCGGGCCGGGCGGCCAGAGCGCTTGCGGGCGCACCGGCCCGTCGAACGGCCACGTGGGCCACTCCTGGACCGCCGGGGTACGCAGCGCGTTGGCCGCACGGGCGTGGATCTCGTGCGCGTTCTCCGGCACCGATCCGGATCCTAACCCTTAGTACTTTCACGTCCGGTGCAGTGGCCCGACCAGTTCTACGCGTGGCGTGCCGGCGACGGGTGCCCGGCCTGCGCCGAGGGCCGGCCCGACGCGACATCCAGCGGCGTGCGCTTCTTCGCCGGCGCGGTCTCCGACGCCTATCTCATCCGCGCCGACATCCAGCGCGGTCTATCGGTGGTCGTCTGGCGCGGGCGCCACGTCGCGGAGCCCACCGAGCTCACTGACGCCGAGGCGGCGGCATACGGTCGCGAGGTCCTCCGGGTCGGCCGCGCGCTCGAGACGGTCCTGCAGCCGGTCAAGCTCAACTACGACCTGCTCGGGAACACGGTCCCGCACCTGCATACCCACATCGTTCCGCGCTACGCCGACGACCCGCGGCCCGGCTGGCCGTTCCCGTTTCCCGATCCGGACCCGGGGCCGATGCCCGCCGATCGTCTGTTCGCCGACGCCCACGCGCTGCGGCTCGCGGTCAATGGGCAGGGGTGATCATCATCCCGCGCCGCACATGGAGCACGAGCACGGCGGCGAGCACCAGCGTGCCGCCCGCGAGTTGCACCGTGCCGAGCGCCTCGCCGAAGACCAGGAACGCCAGCACCACCGTCACCAGTGGCTCGACCGTGGCGAGGATCGAGGCGCTCGTCGGCCCGACGCGCCGCAGCCCCGCGAACAGGAGGCTGATCGACACGACGGTCGAGACGAAGGCGAGGCAGGCCAGCCAGCCCCAGCCGGCGACCGTCAGCTCGCCCGGCCGCAACTCGCCGAGCAGCGCGGAGCCAGCGGTCAACGACGCGGCAGCGCCGGTGCAGACGAGCGCCGCCAGCAGGCGCGGGCGGATGCGCTTGGCAAGGCCCTCGCTGACGAGGATGTACGCGCTGTAGACGACGGCGGCTCCGAGCCCGAGCGCGGCGCCGAGCGGATCGAGTGCCCCGGTCCCGGCGCCCGCGACGACGAGCGCGAGCCCTCCCGACGACATCCCGAGCGCGGCCAGGCGCCGCCCGTCGATCCGCTCGCGGCCGAGGGCCACCGCAGCGGCGGCGACGATCGCCGGGAACGTGTAGAGCAGCAGGGACAGCAGCGACGCGTCGATGCGCTCCAGTGCGGCGAAGTAGCACGCGGCCTGGAGCGCGTAGCCGCATGCGCCCAGGGCAAGGGCGGCAGCGACGTCTCGTCCGCGCAGCGCCCGCAGCTCGTTCGCCGCGCCGCCCGCCAGGAGCACGATCCAGAACAGCGCGGCGGCCAGCATGAAGCGGACCGCAAGCAGCGTCCCGACGGTCGCGCCCTCGCCGTAGGCCAGCTTGCCGAAGATCGCCATGGCCCCGAACGCGGCGCCGGAGCCGAGGCACAGGAGAGTTCCCGAGGAGCGCACGCGCGGATCCTGGCTGACCGAAGAATCAGGATCGATTCCGATTGCTGCCCAGAACTCGGTAGGGTTGCTACTCGATGCTCGACCTCCGCCGCCTGCGTCTGTTGCGCGAGCTGAAGGAGCGCGGGACCATCGCTGCCGTCGCCGACGCGCTGCACTTCACGCCATCGGCCGTCTCGCAGCAGCTGGCGATGCTCGAGCGCGAAACCGGCGTGCGCCTGCTCGAACGGGCCGGCCGCGGCGTTCGCCTGACCGACCCGGCGCTCGTGCTGATCGGACACGCCGACGCGCTGCTGGAGCGGGCGGCGCTCGCCGAGGCAGACCTGGCGGCGGCGACCGACACCGTGACAGGCCGCGCGCGCATCGCGGGCTTCCAGTCGGTTGCCCTGCGCATCGCCCTGCCCGCGATGGAGGAGCTGGCCCGCAACGCCCCACGACTGCGTTGCGAGCTGGTCGAGGCCGAGCCCGAGCAGGCGCTGCCCGCGCTGGCGCTCGGCGATGTCGACCTGGTCCTGGGCGACGAGTGGCAGCACCAGCCGTGGAGACTGCCCATCGGGGTGCAGCGCCACGAGCTGCTGCGCGACCCGGTGCACCTGGTGCTGCCGGCCAGGCACCCGATCGCGCGCCGGCACCGGGACGCCGTGCCGCTGGGCGAGCTCGCGGGCGAGGCCTGGACGACCGGTCACGCGGGGATGGGCTGGGAGGAGATGACACAGCGCACCTGCCGCGCACTCGGTGGCTTCGACCCCGACATCCGCCACCGGACGGCCGACGCGAACCTCAGCCTTGCGCTCGTCGCCCGCGGGATGGCCGTGACGCTCCTGCCGGACCTCGTCCTGCCCGGTCGCCATCGGGGCATAGCGCTGCGCCGCATCGCCGGGGGTGCGGTGGAGCGGGCGATCTTCGCGGTCACGCGCGCCACGGATGCCGCACGCCCGTCCACGCAGGCGCTCGTCGCGGCCATGCGCGACGCCGTTGCGTCGCTGCCCGCGCCGACTACAGCTGTCGTAGATCAGCTACCATCGATGTCGTGACAGGCACCAATGACGTTGGGACGGCACCCATCGAGGCGCGCGGCCTGGTCAAGCGGTATCGCGACGTTGCAGCGGTCGACGACGTGGATCTGACCGTTCGCCGCGGTGACATCTACGGCTTCCTGGGCCCCAACGGCGCCGGCAAGACGACGACGCTGCGGATGTTGCTCGCGCTCGTGCGTCCCGAGGCCGGCTCGATCCGGCTGTTTGGCCGCGATCTCTTCGTCGACCCGGTCGCTGCGCTGCAGGGGGTCGCCGGGTTCATCGAGGAGCCGCGCCTGTACTCGTATCTGTCCGGTCGTCAAAATCTCCAACTGCTGGCCGCGTTCGACCGTGCCGGGGAGGGGGCGGCCACGATCGACGAGGTCCTCGAGCTGGTCGAGCTGCGCGAGCGCGGCGACGATCGCGTCAGCGAGTACTCGCAGGGGATGCGCCAGCGTCTGGGGATCGCGTCCTGCCTGGTGCGCCGTCCGCAGCTGCTGCTGCTCGACGAGCCCGCCAACGGCGTCGATCCGGCAGGGCTGCGCTTCATGCGCGAGCTGCTGCGTCGCCTATCGGACGAGGGCATCACGATCCTGCTCTCGAGCCACCTGCTGAGCGAGGTCCAGCAGGTCTGCAGCCGCGTGGGCATGATCTCCAGTGGGCGCATCGTGTTCGAAGGAGGACTCGACGAGCTGGCAGGCGCGACGGGCCGGCGCTACCGCCTGGAGGCGACCGATCTCGAGCGCGCCGCCGAGGCGTCTCGATCGCACCAGGCGGTCCAAGACGTCCGCGTGGACGACGGCGCGCTGTCCGTGCGGGTCGACGACGACGCCGGGCTCGTGGCATTGACCGCGGCGCTGGCGGAGGCGGGGGTCGGCATCCGTGCGCTCGCGCTCGAGAGCGACAGCCTGGAGCGGCTGTTCTTCGAACTGACAGAGAAGCGGCCCATGCAGGTGGCGCGATGAGCGGCGCGCTGATCGCCTACCGCTGGGAGCTGCGCAAGCTGATGGCGCAGAAGCGCATGTGGCTGGGCATCGTCGCGGCGGCGCTGGTGCCCGTGATCTTCCTCATCTCGATCCAGATCTCCAAGGTGACGCTGCATCCGCCCGACGGCCCGTACGACACGCCGCTGGGCCTCAACCTGCGGAGCAGCGGCCTCTCGCTGGACCTCGTGGTCTTCAAGATGATCGGGGTGATCGGACCGACGCTCATCGTCGCGATCATCGCGGGCGAGATCGTCGCGGGCGAGGACCTCGCCGGCACGCTGAAGACGGTGCTCGTCCGATCGCTGCGTCGCGGCGAGATCCTCGCCGGCAAGGCGCTCGCGGTGCTGACCTACCTGGTGTCCGCGCTTGCGATCTACGCCGTCGTGGGTGTGCTCATCGGCGTGATCGCATGGGGCTTTCATCCCATCACCGACCTCACCGGGCATCAGGTGTCCGCCCTGCGGGCGCTCGGGCTGACGGCGGTCGCGATGGCCGTCTATGCGGTGCCCGTGGTGGCGATCGCGTGCTTCGCTTTCTTCCTCTCGGTCGTGACGCGCCAGAGCGTCGCGGCGATCGCCGGGACGCTGCTGTACGCGCTCGCGTTGCAGGGCCTGTCGGCGCTCTCGGCGATCGCCTCCGCGCGCCCCTACCTGCTCGTCGGCCAGCTGACCGCCTGGCACGACCTGTTCCAGACTCCGGTTGCCGGCGATGCGATCGTCCGCAGCCTCTGGGTTTCCGCGCTGTTCGCGTTACCGCCGCTTGCGGCGGCCTGGGTCGCGTTCACGCGACGTGACGTCACGACGTAGGTGACGCACTCAACGCCGCCGACTACTATTGCTGTCGTAATGGGGGAGGGACTGCGACGCGAGTCCGGAGCACTCGAGGGCGAGGTCCTCGCGGCGCTGTGGGCGTCTGCAGGCGCGATGACGCCGGCCGACGTGTTGGCGCAAATGGGTGGAACGCTCGCGTACACGACCGTCATGACGACTCTCGGCCGGCTGTTCGAGAAGGGGTTGGTCGAGCGTCGCCGTTCCGGTCGGGGGTACGCCTACGTGCCGATCGTGCGGGAGGCCGAGCTTGCCGCAGGTCGCTTCCGCGCGCTGCTCGACCGCGGGCACGACCGCGAGGCCGTCCTGCAGGGGTTCGTCAGCAAGCTCTCGCCGGACGAGGCGGACATGCTGCGCGCGCTCCTGCGTGATGAAGACGAGAAGACCCCCGGGGACCGGCGCTAGATGCCGCTCGTGGGATGCGTGCCGCTGCTTTGCGCGTTGGCGCTCGCTGCCGGCGCGCCCCACGTCGCTCGCCGAGCGCCGCCCCGCCCGGGGTCTGCGACGCTCGTCGTCGTGGCGCTGGCCGTCGCGCTCGCGGCTGATGTTGCGCTCGGGGTGCTCGCGGGCGCCCGGCTGCTGGATCTGGCGCCGCTCGCCGCGCTGTTGCACTGGCGCGCCGAGAGGCCGGGGCCGATCCCGGTGCCGGTCCCGGTCAGCATCGCGGCGGCCCTCGCGCTCGCGTTCGTCGCCGTCGCCGCTTGGGTGGACTGGCGCAGGTCTCGGGAACCGATGCGCTGGCTGCGGTCGCTCCGGGGCAACGCTTCGGCCGGCGAGCTGATCGTCGTACGCTCCTCCGAGCTCCTGGCGCACGCCATTCCCGCCCACGGGAAGGCGCCCGGACGGATCCTCGTCTCGGACAGCATGCTCCGCGCGCTTGATGGCGACGAGCGTCGCGTGCTGCTCGAGCACGAGCGCTCGCACCTGCGCCACCGCCACGATCGCTACCGCGACGTCAGCCGGATCGCAGCGCGCATCAACCCGCTGCTTCGCCCCACCATCGCGGCGACCGATTTCCTGCTCGAGCGCTGGGCCGATGAGGATGCCGCGCAGACCGTTGGCAGCCGCCGGCTCGCCGCCCGCGCGCTCGCGCGCGCCGCCCTTGCCAACGTGCCGCGTCCCGAGGAGCACCGGTTGGCGGGCTTCGCTGCGCATCGCGTCTCGAGCCGCGTCAGCGCGCTGATGGTCGCCGCACCGGCAAAGGGTCGTCACCTGCCGTTGCTTGTCTCAGCGACACTCGCGGTGATCGCCGCTCTCGCGGCGGTGCTTGCGGCACACGATCTCGCACACCTGTTCGACCTGCTCCGCGGCGACGGCTGATCTCACGGTTGGTCTTCGTGCTCCACAAGCCGGCCGAGCAGCCGGATGAGCTTCGTGCGATCGGCTGCCGACAGCGGGGCGAGCAGCTTCTCCTGAACGCCGGCCACGATCTTGTCCAGTGCCCGGAGTTGTTTGATCCCGGCGGGTGTGATCGTGATGACGTTGCGGCGGCGGTCATCGCGATCGGGCGAGCGCTGGATGAGCCCGTGGCCGGCGAGATCGTTGAGGGCCGCCACGACGTCGCTACGGTCGATGCTGGTGCGGCGGCTCAGAGCGGCCTGGCTGGCCGGGCCGAAATCCTCCAGCGCTGCGAGCAGCCGGTAGTGGTAGCCGCGGAGGCCCGCGGTGGCGAACCCCTCGGCCAGCAGCCGATGGGACTGCGCGTAGGCCCGGCTGATCAGCCAGGTCGGCAGCTCCAGGATCCGTGATGGCATCGCATCCGGAGGCGGCTGCTGGCGCTTCATGCCCGTGAGTGTAGGCGTTTGTTGGCGACGCCAACGACCTGCTACCGTTGGCGGTGCCAACGTTTACAGCACCAACGATTCCGAAGGGACCGCACCATGTCCACCTCCAGGACCCCCGCCTTCAGCGCCCAGATCCTCGGCGAGACCGAGAAGACCCTCAATGCGATCCTGGCCCGGCAGCTCCGCGGGACCGGCCTGTCGGAACCTCAGTGGGTGATCCTGACCCTGACCGTCGCCAGCGGTGGAACCGTCGAGCGTGACAAGCTCGTCGGCCGGGTGGCGGGCGTCTTTCACGTCAGCGCTGCCGAGGCGTACGCCCGCATCACCGAGCTGGCGGCTACGCAGCTGCTGGAGATCCCCGACGGCGACG
>JAWVFZ010000272.1:0-5180 GCA_033855555.1 Solirubrobacteraceae bacterium | reverse complement strand
GATCGCGAAGATCGCGATCGGGAAGATGTAGTCGCCCACGTTGGAGCCACCGTGCTCGACCGTGATCACCGGCACGGCGACGACCACCGCGCCGGCGACCACCAGCGCGTGGCGGTCCGCGAGCATGCTGGCCGCGCGGAACACCGTGACGAGCACGACGAGGAGCGTGGACGTCATCGTCGCGACGTCGGTCGCGGCGAGGCTCACGAGCATGAGCGACGAAAGGATTGTCAGCGTGAGCTCGAGCGGACGCAGCGGCTGGAGCACGAACTGCGCGCCGATGAATCCGTAGAGCGCGATGTTGAGCAGGACCGAGCCGTCGCGCCCTGAGGTGGTGGCGGCCTCGACGGCCATCGCCGCGGCGAGCGCAAGGCCGATCGCCAGGTCTCGCTTCCTCACGCCTGCCCCTCCGGCAGCGGCAGCCGGGCGCGCAGCGCCCAGCCTCCGCCGCGCCGGCGCCCGGCGTGCAGGTCGCCGCCGAACAGCGCGATGCGCTCGCGCGTGCCCAGGAGCCGAACCTCCGCCTCGGCGTCCTCGTAGACCGCGGCGGCGCCGGTGACCTCCAGCTCGATCCCCCGCCGCGTGTAGCGGACGGTGACGCTCGCATCCTGCTCGCCGACGCGCTGCATGGCGCGCAGCGCCTCCTGGAGGACGCGGTAGGCGGCGACGTCGAGCCCGGGCGGGATCGCCGGCGGCTCGCCCTCCACCTGGAGATTCACGTGCATGCCGGCGCGCGCCGCGAGCAGGTCGAGCCGCCGCAGCGACGGCTGCGGTGTGAGCGCGAGGTCCTCGTCGCCGCGGCGCAGGACTCCCAGCAGCCGGCGCATCTCGTTGAGCGCCTCGCGGCCGGTTCGCTCGATCGCCTCCATCGCCTCGCGGGCCCGGCCAGGATCCGTCGGCACCAGCCGGCGGGCGGCGGCCGCCTGGACGACCATCACCGACACGCTGTGGGTCACGACGTCGTGCAGCTCGCCGGCGATCCGGCGGCGCTCCGCGGAGACGGCGTCGCGGGCGCGCCGCTCGCGCCCGGGCTCGAGCTCGTCGGCGCGCTCGCGCAGGCGCTGTGTCAGTCGCGTGCGAGCGCCGTAGCTCATGCCGGCCGCGACGGGGAAGGTGATTCCGAACAGCGCGGAGACGAAGATCGCGCTGCTGGGGTGGTTGGCAAGGGCGGCGACGGTCAGGTCTGCGGCACCCAGGAGCGCCGTGCCGATGACGATCTCGCGCGTGCCGGCTCGGGCAGCGAGCGTGAAGATCGCGCCCATCGTCGCCACGAACGGCAGGAAGGCGATGTCGAACACCTCGCCGCCGGCGGCGCGCTGGGCGACGATCACCACCGCCTGCGTCGCGACGACGGCGAGCGGCGCGCGGCGGCGGAAGGCGAGCACGAGCCCGATGACGACCGTTGCCGCGTACGTGACGCCACGGTGGTCTCCGAGCGGTTCGAACGCAAGCTCCACGACGCTCGCGAGGGTGAACACGACCGCTGTGAGGGCGTCAAGGCGCGCAGGGTCAAGCGCGCGCACGCGCGCGGGAACCGTCCGCGGCCATCTCACCCGGCCACGGTATCGCCGCCCTGCGGCCTCCCACATCCACCGTCAGGACGACGGCGGTGTCATCCTCGAGGATGACTCCGAGGGCTCCTTGTCCACCTGACGGGCGACCGGGATCATCGTCGTGGGGGAGGGAAGATCGACACACAGGGGGATGCCGTGCAGGGCACGCAGGTCCAGAGTCCTCGCCATGAGGACCTGGACAGCACAGATCACCTCCAAGGGACGTCCTGAAGACGTCCTGGGCGTGTTGACCGACCCGGCCGCCGTAGGGCGGTGGGCCCCCATCGACTTCGATGTGGAAGGCCTTGACGGCAACCGCCTGGTGACTGGCAGCCGTGCCCGCGTGGTGGGCCGGATCGCAGGCCAGAACGTGTCCTTCGACGTGGATGTGATCGCGGCCGACGCCAGCGGACTGAAGCTGCTGGCGTCGGAGGTGGGCGGGATCATTTCCCTGAACGTCGCCTACGAGCTTTCCGCGGCGCAGGCCGGCAGCGAGGTCGTCGCCAAGGTGGCCGTGGCCGGCTCGCGCGGCTTCACCGGGCGGCTGATCGCCCAGGCCACCGATGCCCTGCTCGCCGCCGGCGCACTGCGCCAAGCCGTCTCCCGTATCGCCCGCGAGGCCGAGCTCGGCTCTCGTCCCATCGTCTTCAACTGACTCCACCCCCGAAAGGACTCACCCCCGTGCTGCACACCTCGACACAAGGCGCCGCGCTTCGCAACGGCGCCGCGACGGCAGGCTCCGCTCCGACCGCGGTCGCCGCCGCTGGCGTCACGCGCCGCTACGGCTCGGGCGAGACCGCGGTGGACGCGCTTCGTGGCGTGAGCATCGAGGTGCCCCGTGGCCAGTTCGCCGCGATCATGGGCCCGTCCGGTTCCGGCAAGTCCACGCTCATGCACGTACTTGCCGGCCTCGACACGCCGACCTCCGGCATCGTCCACATCGCCGGTGAGGACATCACGAAGATGAACGACGCGCAGCTCACCAAGCTGCGCCGCGCGCACATCGGCTTCGTCTTCCAGGCGTTCAACCTGCTGCCGACGCTGACCGCCGAGGAGAACATCCTGCTCCCGCTCCAGCTTGCCGGCCGCAAGGTCGACAAGGACTGGTTCCAGGCGGTCGTCGAGCGCGTCGGCCTCGCCGACCGCACAACCCACCGCCCGTCGGAGCTGTCCGGCGGCCAGCAGCAGCGCGTCGCCGTGGCGCGTGCGCTCGTGTCCGAGCCGACGGTGCTGTTCGCCGACGAGCCGACCGGCAACCTCGACTCGCGTTCGAGCCACGACGTGCTCGAGCTCCTGCGCGACGCCGCGGTCTCGTTCGGCCAGACGACCGTCATGGTCACGCACGATCCCGGCGCGGCGGCTGCCGCCGACCGCGTCGTGTTCCTCGCCGACGGCGAGATCGCCGGCGACATTCGCGATCCCGACGAGGCGACGATCCTCGAGGGCATCCGCGAGGCCACGTCATGATCAAGGTCGCGTTTCGCGGCATGCTCACCCGGCGGCTGCGCACCTCCCTGACCGCGCTGGCCATCGTGCTCGGCGTTGGCATGGTGGCGAGCGCGTTCACCGTCGGCGACACCATGCGCAAGGCGGCTGACTCGCTGTCGTCTGCTGCCTACGACGGCACCGATGCCGTCGTCAGCGCACCCACGGCGTTTGCCACCGACACGATCGGCCAGTCGGACACGATCCCTGCCTCGACCCTGGACCGCGTCCGGTCCGTCCCGGGGGTCGGCCTGGCGGTCGGCGACGTCCTCCAGGAGGCGCGCCTGATCGGCAAGGACGGCAAGGCGCTCGGCGACGGACCCTACTTCGGGGTCGGCTACGACGCATCGAACCCGCGCAACGAGCGCCTCAGCCCCTTCCACCTCAAGTCAGGCCGCTGGGCGACCGGGCCCGCCGAGGTCGTCATCGACGCCGGCACCGCCCGCAAGGAGGGCTTCGCCGTGGGCGACAGCATTCGCATCGCGGCGCACGGCCCGCAGCAGGGCTTCCGCGTCGTGGGCGTCGCGCGCTTCGGCGACGTCGAGACGCTGGGCACCGCGACCGCCGCTGTGTTCGACCTCAAGACGGCGCAGGCGCTGTTCGCCGGCCACAGCGGCCGCTACGACAACGTGCTCGTCGCCGCGGCGCCGGGGCACTCCGGTACCGAGGTACGCGCCGCGCTGCACAAAACGTTCCCGCAACTTTCGGTCCGTACGGCCGAGGCTCAGGACCGCTTCACGTTCGACGGGCTGAAGAGCTTCATCTCGATCATCAAGACCGTGCTGCTCGTGTTCGGGTTCATCGCGATCTTCGTGGGCGCGTTCACGATCTTCAACACGCTCTCGATCACGGTCGCCCAGCGCGCCCGTGAGCTCGCCACGCTGCGCACGATCGGCGCTTCGCGCCGTCAGGTGCTCGGCTCGGTCCTGACCGAGAGCCTGGTGCTCGCGGTTCTCGGCTCGGCGCTCGGCGTCGTCGCCGGGCTCGGGCTGGGCAAGGGCGTCATGTCCCTGCTGACCTCGCTCGGCCTGGACCTGCCGCGGACCTCGACGGTCTTCGCCACGCACACGATCGTCACGGCCGCCCTCGTGGGCCTCATCGTGACGCTCGTGTCCGGGCTCGTCCCGGCGCTGCGCGCGACGCGCGTCGCTCCGGTGACGATGCTGCACGAAGGCTCCGAGCTGCCGACCGGCAAGCGCTCGCGCAAGGTGGCGATCGCGTCGTTCGGCCTGACCGGACTGGCGCTGGCGATCCTCGCCTACGCGCTGTTCGCGCCTGGCGTGAAGACCACCGACCGGCTCATGGCGATGGCGCCCGGCGGCCTGCTGCTGTTCGTCGGCGTCGCGATGCTGTCCAACCGATTCGCGCGCCCGCTGGCGTCCGTGCTAGGCCGTCCCGGCCAGAAGCTCGGCGGGATCGCGGGCGGGCTGGCCCGTCGCAACGCCATGCGCAACCCCGGCCGCACGTCGGCCACAGCGGCTGCGCTGATGATCGGCGTCTCGCTGGTCACGTTCGTCGCGGTCTTCGGCTCGGGCATCAAGTCCGCGGCCAAGGGCGAGATGGGCGACAAGCTGGCGGCCCGCTTCGTCGTGGCGCCGGAGGGCTGGAGCGCGGTCTCGGCCGGCTCGCTGGATGCCGCGGCGAAGGTGCCGGGCGTCACGGTCACCTCCGGGGTGCGTCAGAGCATGGCCAAGTACGACGGCGACGAGATCCCGGTCGACGGCATCGACACCGCCACCGCCGGACGCGTCCTGAACTTCACGTGGAAGAAGGGCGCCGCCGCCGACATCTCGAAGCTGGGCCCCGGCGACGCCGTGATCCGCGACGAGTTCGCCAAGGACAAGCACCTGAAGGTCGGGGACCGCGTGACGCTGACGTCGCCGTCGGCCAAGAAGGTGACGGTCACGGTGCGTGGCATCGAGAAGACCAAGGCGCTCAACGCCAGCTCGTCCGGCATCGTGACGATGCCGATCGCGACGTTCGAGCGCGCGTTCGCGGTGCGCGACCTGCGGCTTGCGCTCGTCGACGCGCCGGCCTCGGCGGCCGCTGCGCTGGAGCAGGCGCTCAAGCCCTACCCGGACGTGAAGCTGCAGACCAAGGACGAGTACGCCAAGGCGCAGCTGAAGTGGATCGACAGCATGC
>JAWVFZ010000271.1:0-3469 GCA_033855555.1 Solirubrobacteraceae bacterium | reverse complement strand
TCGCCCGGGGGGTTGGCGGCGAGCCAGTCGCGCAGCTCGTCGCGGAACGCGAGCTGGTCGTCGGTGAACGTGAGGTCCACGGTCGTCAGTCCTCCTGGTGATGGATGAGCACCGCTTCGGCGCAGGTGCAGAACACGTCTTCGAGGTCGCGCACGTCGCCGCTAGCCCGCAGGCGCTCGGCGACGAGCTGTTCGGTCCCGGCACACAGCACGAGCAGCGCGTCGGGGTGCGGTTCGCGCAGCGAGGGATCGGCGGCGCGGGCCTGGGAGAAGCTTGCGTGGTAGCGGCCTGCGAAGCGGCGCAGCGCGTCGGCGCGCGCCGCGAGCGCGGGCGCGCCGGCGGCGTGGATCTCGTCGATGTAGATCCGCGCGAACGAGTCCTCGCGCGCGAGCTGCGCGAGGTAGGCGCGGATGCCGGCCCGCAGCTGGGCGCGCCAGTCGCCGTCCGCGTCGTGGACGGCGTCGCGGACGGCGTCGAGCAGGTCGTCGACGCCCTGGCGGTAGGCGTCGATGAAGCACGCCTCCTTGGAGGCGAAGAGCTCATAGAAGGTCGAGCGGCTGACGCCTGCGGCTCGCACGACGTCGGCGACGGTCGTGGCCGCGTAGCCCTGCTCGGCCACCACGGTCGCCATCGCGGTCAGTAGCCGCGCGCGCTGGGAGGAGGCGATGTCGAGAGCCTGCATTGACCTCTGTGTACCTTACAGGTACACAGACAGGCCGAGAAAAGCGCCCCGGCGCCGCCCGGAGGGAGGCGGCGCCGGGGCGCGGGCTTCGCGCAGGCTAGGAGGAGGAAGACCTGCTGCGCGACGACGTGCTGCGCCCGCCCGAGGACGAACGCGACGACCTGGAGCGGCTCGCGGTGGAGGACCGTGAGCTGCGCGCCGATCCGGATCCGGACGTGGCCCGCGGGGTCGCGGCCCCGCGCCGGCGCCGCGGCGCGGCTCCGTCTGGCTTGCGGTCCCTGGCGGGCACCTCTTCGCGGACGACGGCACCGGCGAGCGATGCGAGCTGGCGCCCGATGAACGCCTGCATGCGCTCCTCGTCGCGGCGGATCGTCCTGGCGAGCTTCACGGTGTCCTTGTCGCCGAGCTTGTCGGCGACCGCCTCGATCACCGTGTAATGGGCGATCTCCTCGGCCTCATTCCAGTAGGCGTCGCGCATGTTGCGCAGCTCGTTGTCGGCCACGCCGGTCCCGCGCAGGACCTGCATCGGCCCCTTGGCGGCGGCGACAGCCTTGTTGGCGAGCGACGTCACGGCGCCGGCGGCGTCGCCCAGGGCCTCGGGGCCCGGGAGGTTGCCACCGTCGGCCTTCGAGCCGAGCGCCTTGATGCGCGAGGAGACGTCGCGGGCGTGCTGCTTGGTCTCCTTCAAGTGCTCGCGCAGCCGCTTCTTGATCGTGTCGTTCTGCGTGCGACCGATCTGCGCCTGCAGAACGGTCTCCAACTGCTTCTCCTTGCCGTAGGCCTCATTGAGGTATTTGACGAGGACAGCGTCGCGTGCGGTGAGGTCGGCCATGACGCGTTGCTACCCAGTAAGCAGCGGATCAAGCGTCCACTACACTGGTCGCCTCCCGCGGTGGGCGTAGCTCAGTTGGTAGAGCTCCTGGTTGTGGTCCAGGCGGTCGGGGGTTCGAGTCCCCTCGCTCACCCCTCAGAGAGCCCCGCGATCGCGGGGCTTTCGTCGTTCAGGAGCGAAGCGGGGTCAGCTCCCGTCCCCTGGGTTCAGCTGCGATCGCGGCGGACCACGCCGACGCCCGCCGCCGGCCGGCCGAGCGGCAGGATGCTGTGGGCGAGCAGCACGAGCAATCCGAGAGCGAAAAGGGCCGCGATGCCGATGGCGGCTGAGGTCCAGTCGAAGCCGCTGCCGCCGGTGGTCGGGGAGGGCTGCGACTTGTACTCCGCGACGTTGGCGCGGGCGGCGACCGGCTGGGTCCCCATGCCGTCGACTCGCGCCGGCGCGGTGGCGTTCGCGGCGGCCGGCACGGAGGGGTCTGTCGCGGGGCGCGCCTGGGCGCCCGGAACGACGACGGCGGAGGTGAGGGCGGCGACGGCCAGGGCGGTGCGGATACTGCTGCGTGACGTGAACATCAATCCTCCTAGGTCTTGCGCCTTGGTGCAGCGGCGGCGCGGTTCGTGTCGAGGAAGCTACGGAGCGCCCGGCTCCCCGACATCGGGAGGACCACCCATGTTGGGATCGGTCTCCACCCCTAAATCGGGACCGCGGCCACCCGGTCAGTTGGGGGTCGCGAGCCCGAGCCGCGCGGCAGTGGCGGCTGCCTCGCCGCGATTGCTGACGTCGAGCTTGGACAGGATCGAGGAGACGTGATGGTCGACCGTCTTCGGCGACAGGGCGAGACGCTCGGCGATCTGCGCGTTGCGCATGCCCTCCATGAGCAGCGCAAGCACCTCCAGCTCGCGTGCCGTCAGGCCGGCCGGATTCGACTGCGTGCTCGGGCGCGGCCCGCGCGGCAGGGCGCGCACCCCGCGCTCGCGCAGGCGCCGCGCGACGATCGCGGCCGTGGACGTGGCGCCCAGCTGCTGGACCAGTTCGAGGGCCTCGCGCATCGCGCCCTCCTCGCCGCTCGACGCGAGCGCGAGCGCCGTTTCGTAGGGGCAGCCGAGCTCGCGCCAGGCGGCCGCGGCGCCCGCCCAGTCGCCGGCGAGCTCAAGCGCGTACGGGCCGGTGACCTCATCCTCGGCAAACGCGTCGACGGCGCCCGTGCGCCTGCGCCAGACCATCAGCTCTGCCGTGAACCATCGCGAGCGCCGCTCGCGCGCGAGCGCCAGCGCGCCCGCCGTCGCCTGCTCAACCTTGCCAGGCTTGCCCTGGAGCCAGAACACCTCGGCACGCGCGGCCGCCACGGGGGCGTTGGCCTGGAGCTCCTCGCCGCGCTCGGCGAGTGCGAGTGCCTCATCCAGCGGCGTCCAGACGTCTGGATCACCGCGCCGGGCCCGCACGCACCCGACCACGATCAGCGCGTCGATGCGCGGGACGCGCGAGCGGCGCGGCTCGCGCAGCACGATCGCGGCGGTGTCGAGCGCGTCGTCCCAGCGTCCGAGGTCGAGCTCGAGCAGTGCCCGGTAGCCGAGCACGTAGCCGCGCCGCAGTTCGACGCCATGGTCACTGGCGTGCCGGAGCGCCATCTCGAGGCGCTCTGCGGCGAGCACGTAGTCGCGCTGGCGGACCGCCGTCCACGCGAGGTGCGTCAGCGCGCGGCTCACGGCGTCATCGAGGCCGGCCTCGGTTGCGAGCGCGAGGCTTCTGTTGAGCTGCTTCTTACCGCGCTCGTCGCCGCGCAGCAACGCCCCCGTCCCGACGCTGTTGAGCGTGTGGATGGCGATCTCGGTCTCGCCCATCGTCTCGGCCAGCTCGAGCGCGCGGGCGCCCCACGCAGCGGCGCCGTCGGCATCCTCGGAGTCCATGCACAGCTGCGCCAGGCGGCTGTAGGCCATCGCGAGCTCGCGACCGGG
>JAWVFZ010000270.1:0-4167 GCA_033855555.1 Solirubrobacteraceae bacterium | reverse complement strand
GCGCTGGAGCCGCGCAAGGCGCCAGACCTGCTGATGCGGGCCTTCGCACGCGCCCGCGCCTCCGGGCTGGACGCCGAGCTCTGGTTTGCCGGCGAGGGGCGCATCGCCGTCGGCGGCGCGGGCATACGCGCGCTCGGGCCCACGCGCGACCGCGATCTCGCCTCGCTCTACGCGGGCGCGCGTGCTCTCGTGATGCCCTCGTGGCTGGAGGGCTTCGGCCTGCCGCCGCTCGAGGCCGCCGCCTGCGGGACGCCCTCGATCGTCTCCGATCTGGCCGTGTACGACGAGACGCTCGGCGACGCCGCGCTGCGCGTGGCGCCCGGCGACGAGGCGGCGCTGGCGCAGGCCATGCTGCAGATCGAGCGCGAGCCGCAGCTGCGGGCGCGGCTCGCGGCCGACGCGCAGCACGCCGTGGCGCCGCTCACGTGGGCGCGCGCCGCGCGGCAGACCCACGCGCTGCTGGCGGCGGCGGCGCGATGAGTCCCAGCATCGTCATCGTCGCCCACCGTTCGCGCGCCGAGCTGGACGCGCTGCTCCCCACGCTGCCGGCAGAGGCCGAGGTGATCGTCGTCGACACCGACGGCAGCGCCGCCGGACTCGAGGGCGCGCAGATCGTCGAGCGCCACGACAATCCCGGCTTCGGCCCTGCCAACAACGCCGGCGTCGCGATTGCCTCGCGCGAGGTGTGCGTCCTGCTCAACCCCGACGTCGTGGCGCCGCGCGGCGCCATCGAGCGGCTGGCGGCGCTGGCGCGCGACCGCGACACGCTCGTCGTGCCGCGCCTTCGCAACGCCGACGGTTCGGTCCAGCGCTCGGCCTTCGCCGTCCCGGGCGGCCCAGCGGCCGTCCTGCACGCGCTCGTCCCCGGCCCGCTGCGCCGCGAGCCCTGGCGCGCCGAGCGTCCCTCCGAGGTCGGCTGGGCGCTCGCCGCCGCGCTGGCTGCGCCGACGGTGCTCCTGCGGAGCCTCGGCCCGTTCGACCCCGACGCCTTCCTGTTCTACGAGGACATGGACCTGTGCCTGCGCGCCCGCGCAGCCGGGATCCCGACCGTCCTGCATCCCGAGGTCGAGCTCATCCACCTCGGCGGCCACAGCACCGCGCAGGCGTTCGGCGGCGAACCGGCCGACCTGCTCGCGCGCCGGCGCCGCATCGTCGTCGAGGCGAACCTCGGGCGGACCGCCCGCCGCTGGGACGTCGCCGCCCAACTCGCCGAGTTCGCGTCCCGCTCGTGGCGCAGACGCGACCGCATCCGGTTGCGCGCAGTCCTGCGTGCCCGTGGGTAGGTCCACGGCATGGACTACTGGTTCTCCGCTTCCCACGAGATGTTCCCGCCGTCCGAGGCGCTGCGCCACGCGCAGGCGGCGGCCGAGGCCGGATTCGACGGCATCGGCGGGTCGGACCACTTCCAGCCGTGGTGGCCGGACGGTCAGTCCGGCAACGCCTGGGTCTGGCTGGGCGCGGTCGGCCAATCCGTTCCCAAGCTGCCGCTCGGAACCGGCGTCACCGCCCTGGTGCATCGCTACCACCCCGCCGTCGTCGCGCAGGCGTTCATGTCGCTCGAGGAGCTCTTCCCCGGTCGCGTCTTCCTCGGCGCGGGCTCCGGCGAGGCGCTCAACGAGGTCCCATGCGGCGCCGACTGGCCCAGCCCGGACGAGAAGATCGAGCGGCTGGACCAGGCACTGGACGTGATCACGCGGCTGTGGGCCGGCGAGACGGTCACCGCCGACCACGGCTGGTTCGCCGTCAAGGAATGCAAGCTCCACACCCGGGCCAAGGGCCGGCCGAAGCTCTACATCAGCGCCCTCGGCCCGCGTGCCGCGAAGGTCGCGGCGAGGCATGGCGACGGCCTCTGGACCCTTGGCGATCCCGAGTCCACGCCCGAAGTCATCGACGCCTACAAGGGAGCCGGCGGCGGCGGCGAGCTGATCATCCACTCCGGCTTCGCCTGGGCCGACGACGACGGGAAGCTCATGGACGGCATGCGCGTGTGGCGCGCGACGATGCCCGACGAGTTCTACATCCACGACTGGCACGACCCGGCGCAGATGCAGGAGCACGCCAGCACGATCTCCGACGACGAGATCCGCCAGAGCTTCGTCGTCTCGACCGATCCCGACGAGCACGTCGAGAAGATCCGCGCGCTGGAGCAGCTCGGCGCGACCGTCGTGTGCCTCCAGAACATGAGCGGCGCCGACCCGATGGGCACGATCCGCGTCTACGGCGAGCACGTGCTGCCGGCGCTGCGCGGGGCTCGGGTCTGAGCCCACGCCTTCGTGGGGTCAAGTCTTTCATTGCCACATTTGCCTGCTTTGCACGCGGAGCGGGGTGTCCGGGTGGTGCGCAGCGCGGTCCGTGTCGGCGGGCTTGGCGTTGGTTGCTTGCATTGAGGGAAGCGGGCGCGGCTCGTCTCCGAACTTCGGCCTGCTTCTCACGCCGTACGCGTGAAATAGGCCTCAGTTTGCCGGTCGAGCACCCGGGGCCTGACGTGGGCCCTCTAACTCGCGAATAGCGCGCAGAAAAGGGCCCAGGTCCCGGCGGTGCCGGCTCCCTTCCACACCCCCCAGCGAAACTCTCCCCCGAGTCTCTAGAACAGACCCAGCTGCAGGACCGCGTCCGCGTCCGCCGCGGCCTCCGGCCCCGGCTCGGGGACCGGCGGCGGTGCGAGCAGCGCCGGGATCCCCGCGAAATCCGCCCGCAGGGTCTCGAGCATCGCCGGCGTGTACAGCGCCGCGGCCGGGTGCAGGAGCGGGTAGAGCGTCACTCGGCACTCGCCGATCGTCCGCTCCTCCGGGCGCCCGTGCAGCCGCGTGATCCCGGTCGGGTCCTCGCGCAGGAGCTTGGTGGCGAAGTTGCCGAGCGTGCAGATCACGCGCGGCCGGATCAGATCGAGCTTCTGAAACAGGTACTGCTGGCAGTTGGAGATCTCCGCGGGCTGGGGATCGCGGTTGCCCGGTGGCCGGCACATGAGGACGTTGGCGATGAAGACGTCATCGCGGGTGAGGCCGATCTCCCCGAGCAGCTTGTCGAGCAGCCGCCCGGCCTGTCCTACGAACGGCAATCCCTGCTTGTCCTCGTTGGCGCCGGGCGCCTCGCCGACGAACATCAGGTCGGCATTCGCGTTGCCCGCCCCGAACACGACGGTCGTGCGGGTAGCGGCAAGCTGCGGGCAGCGTGTGCAGTCCTTGGCGAGCTGGAAGACGGCCTTGAGCTCCCCGCGGCGCTCGTCGGAGGTCATGCCCGGATGGTAGATCGCAGATACGACGCTGGGCCCGCATAAGCCCGCACCTTGCGGGGTATAGTTCGTGACGCCGCCGTCATCGTTTCGGTGGCAGGACAGCCATTCGCGACCGGCATCCCTTCGGGAGCTGGACCGAGATACGAAATGACACCGCTTCCCCGCCACTGCGCGGTCGTGGGGCCGGGCCGCATCGGCTCGGCACTCGTCCCTGCGCTGCGCGCCGCCGGCATCCAGGTGAGCGGTCCGCTCGGCCGTGGCGAGCGATGTCCCCAGGCCGACTGCGTGCTGCTGTGCGTACCTGACGCAGAGATCGGGCAGGCCGCCTCCGACGTCATGCCGGGGCCGCTGGTCGGACATCTCTCAGGGGCGACCACGCTCGAGCCCCTCGCCGGCCACGAGGCGTTCTCCCTGCACCCGCTCCTGGCCGTGACACGCCGGCCCGTCATCTTCGAAGGCGTCCCCGCGGCGGTCGCAGGCACGTCGGAGCGATCCCTCGCCACGGCGCGCGCGCTCGCCGAGGCGCTCGGCATGACCCCCTTCGAGATCGCCGACGCCGACCGCGCGGCCTACCACGCCGCCGCCTCGATGGCATCGAACTACCTGGTCGCGCTCGAGGACGCCGCCGAGCGCCTGCTCGCCACCACCGGAGCGCCGCGCGAGTTGCTCGTCCCGCTCGTGCGCGCCACGGTCGACAACTGGGCCCGCGACGGCGCCCGCGCGCTGACCGGCCCGATCGCCCGCGGCGACGAGGCCACCGTCGAGCGCCAGCGTGCTGCCGTCGAAGAGCGCACGCCCGAGCTGCTCGAGCTCTGGGACGCGCTCGCCGGCTCCACGCGAGGGCTGGTGGCGGCGTGAGGACCCTGCGCACCGTCGCCGAGCTGCGCGCTGCGCTGCGCCCCGCCCGCCGCGCGGAGCGGTCGATCGGTCTG
>JAWVFZ010000269.1:0-3531 GCA_033855555.1 Solirubrobacteraceae bacterium | reverse complement strand
CACCGGCGGCTCGACGCTGCAGGCGATCGAGGCGGTCAAGGAGGCCGGGCTAGAGATCATCGGCGTCACCGCGATCCTCGATCGGCTCGCGGGCGGCGCCGAAGCAATCCGCGAAGCGGCCGGCGCGCCGTACGAGCCGCTCACCACGATCGACGACGTCTACCCCGACCGACCCGAGTAGACAAGGGGGCGAGCCGCCCCCCATTGTTACCTCTGAGTGCCCCCGGCAGGAGTCGAACCTGCATCCCACGCTTAGGAGGCGTGTGCTCTATCCATTGAGCTACGAGGGCGGGGTCGGCGTTGTCCGCAGCGTAGTAGAGCGCCCGGCAAGCTCAACGTACGCACAACAGACCAAACGCTCAGGGTTGTCCAGCGAGGAGTAATGTCGCGCAGCGCGAACTTCGTGTTGCGCAATGGGAGAGGTTGCAGGCATTTGAGCACAGGCGCGCCGGAACTCCTGCAGGAGGTGGGAGGGACACCAGCAGGGCAGGACGAGTCCGTCGCGGCGATCGCCGCGCGATCGCCGCTGCAGCTGTTCTGGCGCCGACTGCGCCGCGACCGCGTGGCGCTGGTCGCGCTCACGTTCATCGTGCTGTTGATCTTCGTCGCGATCTTCGCGCCGCTGATCGTCAAGCTCGTCGGCGCACGGCCGCCGAACGAGCAGTCCACGCGATTCTTCGACCAGTTCGGCTCCCCCAGCGGCCCGTCGAGCGACAAGCTGTTCGGCGTCGACGACCTCGGCCGCGACGTGTTCAGCCGGGTGCTCTACGGCGCACGCGTCTCGCTCGAGGTCGCGTTCATCGCCACGGCGCTGATCGTCGTGATCGGCGTCACGATGGGCATGGTCGCCGGTTACTACCGTGGCTGGACGGACACGGTGCTCAGTCGGGCGATGGACGTGATGCTCGCGTTCCCGGTGCTGCTGCTGGCCCTGGGTCTCGGTGCCGCGTGCTCGTTCGGCAACGGCTGCATCCCGGTGAACTACGACCGGGCGGGCCTGGTGATCATCCTCTTTGCGCTGGCCGGGATGGCGTTCTCCGTCGGCCGCCTGGTGCTGGCGAACCGCCGTGCCGGCGACGAGGCATATCCGCTGGGGTCGCGCGACTACCTGTCGCGGGTCGTCCCGTGGGCCGTCGTGGCGCTGATCGGCCTCGTGGTCGAGCTCGTGCTCCCCAACCGCACGCCGGGCATCATCACGCCCGGCCTGCCGGTGGTGATCTTCGTGATCTCGTTCGCCGGCTGGCCCTACATGGCGCGGATCATCCGCGGCCAGGTGCTCTCGATCCGCGAGAAGGAGTACGTCGAGGCCGCCCGCTCGCTCGGCGCAAGCGATGCGCGGATCCTGTTCCGCCACATCCTTCCCAACTTGATCGCGCCGATCATCGTCTACACGACGCTCCTGATCCCGACGAACATCCTGTTCGAGGCGGCGCTCTCGTTCCTGGGCATCGGCGTCCAGCCGCCCACCGCCAGCTGGGGCTCGATGATCTCCGACGCCACGGGGATCTTCGACACGGCCTGGTGGTTCATGACTTTTCCGGGGCTCGCGCTCCTGTTCACCGTCCTGTCGTTCAACTTGATCGGCGACGGCTTGCAGGACGCCCTCAATCCGAGGACGAGCCAATGAGCTCCCGGTGGAGGACGGAGGAAGTGCACTGTACGTATCGCGAGAAGGAGGACGGAGCATGATGCGCACCCCGATGCGGGTTGCCATGGTGGCCTCGCTGTTCGCCCTCGCCCTGTTCGTTGCCGCCTGCGGAAGCAGCAGCAACGACAAGGGCGGGAGCGTCAAGTCCAGCGCAGGCCAGAAGATCCCGACCGGCAAACAGGGCGGAGAGATCACCGTTCTGAGCGCCGGTGATGTCGACTACGTCGACCCGGGCCAGATGTACTACACGTTCGGCTACATGATCGGCTACTCGGTCAACCGGCCGCTGTACTCGTTCAAGCCCGACAACGCCGAGAAGCCCGTGCCCGACGTGGCCGCGGCCGATCCTCAGATCTCGGCTGATCTGAAGACGATCACGATCAAGATCAAGAAGGGCATCAAGTTCTCGCCTCCGGTGAACCGCGAGGTCACCACGAAGGACATCAAGTACGCGATGGAGCGCGTGTTCAGCGCGCACGTCCCGAACCCGTATGCCACGGGTTATTTCGGGACGATCGTGGGGGCGCCGAAGACGCCCACCAACAACATCCCGAACATCTCCGGCATCCAGACGCCGGACGACCAGACGCTCGTCATCAAGCTCAGCGAGCCGAAGGCCGCCACGGTCGCGGCCGCGCTGGTGATGCCGCTGACGATGCCGGTGCCGAGGGAGTACGCGGCGAAGTTCGACGCCAAGAACCCGTCGACCTATGACCAGAACGTGGTCTTCACCGGCCCGTACATGATCCAGAACGACGCGTCCGGCAAGCTCATCGGCCACAAGCCGGCCAAGTCGATCGAGCTCATCCGCAACCCGAACTGGGACAAGTCGACCGACTACCGGCCGGCCTACCTGGACAAGATCCACATCGACGAGGGCAACTCGGACGCGACCGTCGCGAGCCGCCGGATCCTCAACGGCTCGAGCCTGATCCAGGGCGACGGTGCCCCGCCGGCTCCGGTGCTCAAGCAGGCCGCGACGCGGTTCAAGAACCAGCTCGTGCTGGTCCCGGCGGGCGGCACGCGCTACGTCGCCATGAACACGACGATGAAGCCGTTCGACAACGTGAACGTCCGCAAGGCCGTCGTCGCGATCTTCGATCGCAACGCGATGCGCCTGACGCGCGGCGGTCCGATCGTCGGCGACCTCGCCTGGCGCTACATCCCGCCGGGCATCCCGGGATTCGACGAGGCCGGCGGCCTTCAGCCCGCCAGCCAGTTCGACTTCCTGCAGAACCCGGCCGGTGATCCCGCGGTGGCGAAGAAGTACATGCTCGCCGCCAAGGCGGAGGGCGTGCCGGTCACGGCCGACGGCAAGTACGCCGGCACGGAGAAGCTCCTGATGATCGGCACGAACGCCGATCCGGGCAAGAAGTCCGCAGAGGTCGCGGCGAACCAGTTCGAGAAGCTCGGCTTCAAGCTGAACTTCCGGATCGTCACGCAGGACGCGCTGTACACGAAGTTCTGCGGCGTGCCGAAGGCCAAGGTGGCCATCTGCCCGAACGTCGGCTTCTTCAAGGACTTCGTCGATCCGGAGTCCTTCATCAACCCGACGTTCAATGGCGAAGCGATCCTGCCGGCCAACAACACCAACTGGCCGCAGCTGAACGACAAGGCGATCAACGCCGAGATCGACAAGGCCGCGCTCCTGCCCCCGGGCGCAGAGCGCAGCAAGACCAACGCCAAGATCGACAACGACATCACGGCCTTGGCTCCGGCCATTCCGTGGCTGTGGGACAAGACCCCGCTGATCGAGTCCAAGGACGTCCAGGGCGTCGCGGACAACTATTCGACGGTGTGGCACCTGTCCTTCACGTCGCTGAAGTAGTCCGTCACCGTCCCTCCGCCGCCCGCCCGTGTGCGGGCGGCGGGGTGGGCGGGCC
>JAWVFZ010000268.1:0-15976 GCA_033855555.1 Solirubrobacteraceae bacterium | reverse complement strand
GGGCTCCCGTCGGCTGCGCATCGCCAACGGCTCCGGAACCAACGTCTCCGCGGTGAACCACCTCATCAAGCAGTTCGGCCAGATGCGCAAGGTCATGAAGCAGATGACGCGCGGCAAGATGCCCGACATCGGGGCTCTCATGCGCCAGGGGCGCTGACGCCCTAGGGCGCGGCGCGCCGGAACGAGGACAGGAAGGCCCAGGTGCGGCGCGTCGAGGCGAACTCCCCGGCGCCCTGAAGATCGTCCTCACCGGGCCATCCGTGGTCGGCGTCGCTGATGCGATAGTGCTCGACCACCGTCCCGCCGGTACAGGACGACGAGCGCAGCTCGATCACGTTCGGGCGCCGGACGACCCTCTGCGGGCTGCCCTTGCATCCGTCGAGTTTTCGCCATTGGGCGAGGAACGCGGGGACGCTGCCCTGCCCCCCTGACCCGGTGCCGAGGTAGGGCACGACCTGGTCGGCGACCCCGTGGATCTCGAGGATCGGCACCGGGCGCGCCGGCTTGCAGGCGGGCAGCGAGCGATATCCCCCCGCGACGGGCGCCGCGGCCGCGATCAGGTCCGCGGCGTCGCAAGCGAGGCGTGCGGTCATGCCGCCGCCGTTGGAGACGCCGGTGACGCCGACGCGCGCGGGGTCCGCGCACGACGCCTGCACCGCCGCCGGGATGACCTTGCGCAGGTAGGCGACGTCGTCGGGCTTGCCCGCCACCTTGCCGGAGATGTTCCAGAACGGTCGTGACCCCGCCGCCGTCGGGTACGCCACCGAGAACCCGTAGCGGTCGGCCAGCTTCGAGTAGCCGGTGTAGGAGGCGAAGTCGCTTGCGGTCTGACCGGCGCCCGGGAGGCCCAGGACGAGCGGCGCCCCCGGCTTTGCGGAGCGACCGATGTGCAGCACGACCGACTGGCGACCGTCGATCGCGGGCAGTCGGTGGGTGCCCGCAGTCATCGGCACGCACCCTGGAGGCGACGCCGTCGCGGGTGCCGACGTCGTGCCCGCCGGGACGAGCAGCAGCCAACCGGCGACCAGGGCGCCCGCGAGCGCAGCGGCGAGCGCCCGCACTCAGATCGAAGCCGAGCGGAAGACCAGCAGTCGCGAGACGCTATAGAGCGCGACCGTCACACAGGGGAGGATGACGCACTCGGCGACCAGGTGCCCCCAGCCACCGCTCTGCAAAATGGAAACCCCTCCTGCGCTCACCAGCGCGCCGACGCCCTGAATTCCCAGGAATCGCACCCACGCGCCGGGCGCGGTCGAGAAATCCGAGAACGTCCACCTCCGGTTCAGATGGAAGCTGTTGACGGCGCCTGCGCAGAACCCGAGGCCTGACGCCGCGGGAGCTGGGCAGCCGAGCGCGACGAGCGCCGCGAACACCGCCAGCGTGATGACGGTGTTGGTGGCCCCGACCGCGCCGAAACGCAGAATCCTGGGCGCCTCGCGCCGCGCCGAGCCGCGCGCCACGAGCCTGACGGCGAGCTCGTTCGGGGTCATTGCAGGAGGCGGACGAACCGGAGGTGGTTGGCCAGCCCGGTCGGCAACCGCGTCGGGAAGTAGCCGAAGGAGTGCAGGATCCCGGGCAGCTGCGGCAGGCCACCGACCACGAGCCAGCAGGTCGCGATCACGACGGCGGGCACCAGGACCCGCGGGCGGCCGATGGCGACGAACGGCAGCGCCCAGACCAGATACCACGGCATGACCCACGGGACGGTGAGGACCGCGGCGAAGAGCACCACGCCGATGGCCGTCAGCGCCCGGTCGCGGCGTACCGCGACCACGGCCGTCCCCGCTGCGGCGATCGCCGCGATCGCCACGCGCGCCACCGACCGGACGGCCGCATCCGCGCCGCCGTGACCGGCGGCGAGCCCGAGGAGATTGGGCACGCTCAACGGCGTGACGAGCGCCCCCTGTGTGCTGAGGTCGGGCAGGGCGCCGCCATAAACGCCGAGCATCACCAGGCCGACGCCTGCCGCGGCGATCGCCGCACCCGCGATGGCGCGCGGGCGATGGCGGGCGCCGAGCACGACCATCCCCGCCACGATCGCGAAGGAAGGCTTGATGCCGGCCGCGGCGACCGCGAGCACGCCGGCCGCCGGATCGATCCACGCGGGCGCGTCGGCGTCCCGGCCGCGGACCAGGCACCATGCCGCGGCAACGAGACAGAGCACCGCGGGCACGTCGTTGTGCAGGCCGCCGACCTCGGCGATGAGCAGCAGCGGACTGAGGCCGAAGCCCGCAATCGCGCGTTGCCGCGACACGCCCAGCCGCCCGGCCAAAGAGCCGACCAGCGCAACGGTCGCGACGCCGCCGGCCAGCACGACGAGCTTCCATGCCCACAGCCATCCGTGCACGCCGAACGCGACGAGGCCCTCCGACAGCAGCGTGAACAGGGGACCGTAGGGGCTGCTGAGGTGGTGCCAGTTGGCGAGTCCGTAGACCGGGTCGTGGGCGGCCGCGATCGGCAGTGCGCGATACGGGTTCAGGCCGTGTACAGCGGCCATCCGCCCGTACAGCTCGTAGTTGAAGACGTCGGTCAACGGCAGCGGCGGCCCGAGGACGAGGACCGCCTGCGCCAGCGCGCTCGCCGCGAGCAGCACGCCGGCGCGCACCGCGGGGGCCACGGCCCACGCGAGCGCCCAGCCCACTCCGGCGATCACCAGCACGACCACCATGTCGGAATGCAGGCGCCCAACGCCGGTGGTCAGGCCGGGCAGCAGGCCCTGCAGCGGCCCGAGCAGCCACGTCGCCGGCGCGCGGATCGTCGGGGGCGAGAGCGTCGACGGCCGTTGAGCAGCGGCGGCCACCAGCCACCCGATCGCCCCGAGCACGGCGCCGACGCCGGCGCACAACAGACCCGTGCGAGCGATACGTGCGAGGTCGCTCAAACCCCGAAGACGCACCCCGGTTGGTGCCACCGCGCCAGCCATGCTGGGACGATCCCGTAACTCGCTGAGCGTCGGGTTGACGGCGCGTTAGCGTCGTGTTCGATCGCGCTGGGCGCCCTATCCGGGCGCGGGAGACGGTGCAACCGTGGGCGTCATGCGACGAGCCGCTGCACTGACGGTGCTGGCGCTTCCCGCGGCCCTTTCGGCGTGCGGGGCGAGCTCCAGCGCATCCACATCCCCGGCCGTGTCGTGCCGGCAGGTGGAACGGTCCGAGCTCGTCGCCGTGGCCCACCGGATCTACGCCCAGGCTGTCAGCGGGCGCAACGAGACCGCCGCAGTCGCCCGCATCCAGGCCTCGGCGCCACTTGCCGGCGCCGTCGCGGCGGGCAACCCGCACGCGGTGAGCGCAGCCCTGGCGCCCCTGCTCAAGAACCAGATCGTTCGCATCGACATCTCGGGCGGCGGCCGCACGCTCGCCACGGCGGGGTCGGCCGCGGCCTACGCGCCCGTTCGGGGCGCCATCAGATTCGGTGGCCGCGTCGTCGGGCAGTACGTGCTCTCGGTCGGCGACGAACGCGCCTTCACCGGGATCACCGGCGGCCTGACGGGAGCGACCGTCGCGTTCGCCCGCAACCCGGCGAAGTCGGCCACGACGTTTCCCGCGACCACGTTTCCCTCGGGGCGGACCTTCGTCTCGCTCGCGCTCCCACGGCAGACGCGGGCGGTCTGCGGAGCGACGGCAGCCGACACACGCCTGAACACGATCGGCTCCGTCGCACAGAACCTCATGAACTCCGAGATGCACGGCTCGGCGGCCAAGCAGACGCTGCGCCATGCTGCGGGCAACGCCGCCTTCCGCCGGGCGATCGCGGCCGGCGACCCTGCCGCCGTGTGGAACGCGATCGTCGGCTTCTTTCGCGACAGCCGCTTCCACATCGTGCGCGTGCGAGCGTGGCGAGGCACGCGGCTGATCAACGACGTCGGGGGCCCATACGTCCTCAGCCCGGCGTCGAGCGCGATTCGTGGCCCGAGCGGCGCGACGGTCGGGCACTTCATGCTCTCGGTCCAGGACGACACGGGCTTCATCAAGCTCGTGCACCGCTTCACGGGGGCCGACGTGGTGCTGAACACGGCAGCCGGCCCGGTCCCGGGCAGCAACCTGTATCCCGGCCCTCCGTTTGCCACCGGCCTGCGCACGGTCACGTACCGCGGGCGCTCGTACCGCGACCTCGGGTTCGACGGGACGGCGTTCCCGAGCGGCCGACTGCACGTGTCGCTGCTGCTGCCTCAAGCGAGCTAACGACATCGCAACGCAGCACGCGCCCGCGCGTAACGCATGTCATGCGAGCGTGAGGACATGCACGACGAGACCACCATCGAGGCGCCTGTCGGCGACGGCGTCCAGCGTCTGCCCAACGCCCTGGCGGGCCTGACGATCGTCCTGCCGTGCTTCAACGAGGCCGCGAACATCGCGGACGCGATCCGCTACGCCACCGTCGCCGCGGAGCGGTGCGCGATGTCTCACGAGATCGTCGTCGTCGACGATGGGAGCAGCGACGAGACCGCCCTCATCGTCGCCCGGTTCGTCAACCGCGATCGGCGCGTGCGGCTCGTGGTGCACACGCGCAACCGTGGATACGGCGACGCCGTGCGATCCGGGATCGCCGCTGCGCGGATGCCGTGGGTGTTGCTGACAGACGCCGACCTGCAGTTCGACCTCAACGAGCTGGAGGACTTCCTGCCGCTCGCGGCGCGCGCCGACCTCGTGGTCGGCTGGCGGATCCTGCGCCGCGACCCGCTCAACCGGCGGCTGAACGCGGCAGCATGGAACTGGCTCGTACGGCGGATGTTCAAGCTGCCCGTGCGCGACGTCGACTGCGCCTTCAAGCTGATCCGCCGCGACCTGCTCGAGCAGCTCGACCTGCGCGCCACGGGAGCGATGATCAGCACGGAGCTGCTGGCAAAGGCCCTGGCCGCCGGTGGCCGTCTGGAGGAGCTCGGCGTGCACCACCGTGCCCGCGTCGCGGGCGACCAGAGCGGCGCAAACCTCCGGGTCGTGGCCCGCGCGTTCCGCGAGCTGGCGGGCCTGCGGCGCAGCCTGCCCCCCGCGCCCGGATAGACGCCCCGACGCCGCCACGCGGACCTCGATGGCGCAGCACGTCGGCCCGGATACCGTTGAGACCGACATGGTCGCCCAGAACCTCGACATCCTCGTCTGCGACGACGAGCTGTCGCTGCGCGAGGCTCTCCGGGAGTCCTTCGAACGCGAGGGCCACCGCGTGCTTGCCGTTCCCGATGGCCGCTCGGCGATCGACCGTGCCAGCACGCAGCGCTTCGACGTGGTGCTGCTCGACGTCGCGCTCGGCCCGGCCAGCCCGAACGGGTACGAGGTCTGCCGCACGCTGCGCGACCGGCGCAACAACGTCCCGATCATCATGCTGACCGCGCTCGACAGCGAGGCCGACGCCGTCCTCGGCCTGGAGGCGGGCGCCGACGACTATGTCGTCAAGCCGTTTCGCCCCGCCGAGCTCCGCAGCCGGATCCGGGCCGTGCTGCGTCGCGTCGGTCACGGCGGACGCGTGGGAGCGGCGCTGACTGCGGGCGCGTTGACCCTCGATCCGGGGCCTCGGGAGGTCCACCGCGATGGCGAGCTGGTCGCGTTGACGTTCTCGGAGTTCGAGCTTCTCCACGCGCTGATGGCCGATCGCGGCCGCGTCCACAGCCGGCACGACCTGCTGCGTGCGATCTGGGGTGACAGCGCCTACCGGGATCCGCGCGCCATCGACGTCCACGTCCGCCATCTGCGGGAGAAGCTGGAGGCCGTTCCCGAAGACCCGCAGCTGATCATCACCGTGCGCGGCGCCGGCTATCGGATCGGCGAGCCTTGACCCATGTACCTCGGCCTGCGCGCGCGTGGCATCGCAGTGCTGGTCTTCGTCAGCGCGCTCACGCTCGCCGTCGCGGCGATCACGCTGCTGTCGCCTCTCGAGGCACGGCTTCGCGACAACGCGGTCTCGAGCTTCGGCCTGTCGCTGCGCAACGAGCGCGGTGCGCTCACCTCGCTGCCCGACGAGGCGATCGTCCCGGGCAATCGCAGGCTCCTGCGGGTGGCGCGGGTGCTCGCACGCCACAACGGAGCCGAGGTCAGCGTGCTGGAGCCCGACGGACGCGTGCTGGTCAGCACCGACCCTGACAACGCGGACCGCTTCACGACGGCGGCGGCCGCGACGCGGTGGGGCACGATGCAGAAGGCGGTGGTCGGAGCGGCCAAGCGGGCGGAGGCCGAGATCAGCTTCCCGCTCACGATCCGCGAACGGCGCGTGGTCGTCGCAGCTCGCAAGCCCATCAACACCATCAAGGACACCACCGCGGTGGTCCGGCGTGCGTTCACCGTCGCCGCGGCGGCCGGGCTCGTCAGCGCGCTGTTGGGCGGGATGCTGCTCGCCGGGCGGTTGGTGCAGCGCATCCGCCGGCTGCGCGACACGACGCTGCGCGTGTCCGAGATGGGACCGGACGCTGAGCTCGAGGCCGACCGGGGCCGGGACGAGATCGGCGATCTCAGCCGGGCGTTCGCCACGATGCAGCAGCGACTGCGCGAGCAGGAACAGGCGCGTCGCGCCTTCGTGGCGACGGCTTCCCACGAGCTGCGGACGCCGCTCGCGTCGCTGAACGTGATGCTCGACATGCTCGGCGAGGACCTTCGCGCCCAACCCGTCGACGTGGCCGGCGCCCGAGTTCAGGCCGCCCGCGCCGAGACGCAGGTGCAGCGGCTCTCGTTGCTCGCCGCCGAGCTCCTCGACCTGAGCCGCATCGACGCCGGCATCCCGCTGCGCAACGAGCTCGTCGAGGTCGTCGCGGTGCTGCGCTCGGTCGCCGCGGAGTTGCAGGTCCGCCTGACCGAGCGGGGGCAGAGCATCGAGCTCGACGACGGTGGTGCGCTGTGGGCGATCGGCGACCCCGGCAGCGTCGCCCAGATCCTTCGCATCCTTCTCGACAACGCGCTGCGCCACGGTGCGTCGCATGGTCCGATTCGGGCGCGCGCAGAGATGCACGACGGCATGGCGCGCATCCTCGTCGAGGACGGCGGCCCCGGGGTGGCGCCTCAGGACCGCGAACGGATCTTCGAGCGATTCGCTCGCGGAGCCGAAGCGACCGAGGGCGGCTTCGGGCTCGGTCTCGCCATCGGCCGCGAGCTGGCACGCCGCATGGATGGCGACCTCACGCTCGCGCGCGGGCAGCCGGGAGCGCGGTTCGCGCTGTGGCTCCCGGGCGCGCCCTCACCCTGAACGGGCTGAGGGCGACGTCGAGCCCAGGCGGTACAGGGTGCCTGGCGCCAGGCCTGCGGCGGCACTCACATCGCGGCTGTGGCGCAGCGCCCAGCGGACAGCGGGCGCGCATGTGCTCCCGCCTGACGCCGCGCACGGGCCGCGCGCCAGCAGCGCGTAGCGCACGTGGCCGCCGGCCACCTCCGTCGCCAAGCGCGCTGCGGACAGGAGCGGACGTCCGCCTTCGCTCGTCAGCATCAGCACCGGACGTCCGTCACGGACGATCAGCGGCGCTGCGCGTTCGACGGAGGAGCTCGCCACCTCGTAGCGGCTCCTGCCCCCGTTGGCGGCGAGGAACGCTGCCAGGCGGTCGAGCGCCTGGGGCGAGATCCTGCTCGGCAGCCCGGCATCCGATCGATGCTGGCGGGCCACCGTGAGCGCCGACGCGGCTGGGACGGCCAGCACGGCGGCCACGCCGCATGTGGCGATCAACGCGCTTCGCCGCCGGACCGGGCGCGCGAGTACGCCGATACCGATCCCGACGACCGCGGCGATCGCCGGCGTCACGGCCTCGAGGTATCGAGGCTGCATCCGCTGCATGTGGCTCAGCAGCGCGATGCCCGTCACCAGCCATGTGCCGAAGAAGACGGCGCAGGCGGCCGCGAGGCTCCCGGCGGGATAGCGCCGGCCGCGGACGGCGACCGCGAGCGCGACGCCGCCGAGCACGATCGCGGCGAGCAGCATCGTCCCGACCGTCGCGAGGTAGTCATGGCCCCCGCTGGAGAAGAACCGCAGGACGCCGGGCGGATCGAGTTTGAGCGCCGCCGCCGACGCCGAGCCGCTCAGCCGGTCCACGCCGTTGTAGGCGAACACCATGTTCCAGATGGAGCCGTCGGCCGAGCCGAACGGCCACGGCCGCTGGCCGAGCGGTGTGAGCGAGGCGACCGCGATCCAGCCCAGGCCGACGATCAGCAGGGCGACGAAGCCGGCACCGGCCGCGAGCAGGCGCCGGCGCGCCGAACCGGTGACCGTGAGCGCGACCAGCAGGACCAGCGCCGGCCCGACGATCAGCGCCTCGAACAGCTTGACGTCGAATGCGAGTCCCATCACGGCGCCCGCCGCCACGACGGGCCAGACCCGGCGCTGTTGCGCCCCCACCACGATGAGCCACGCGGCGGCGACGTCCAGGAGCATCATCAGCGAGTCCATCGTGTCGCTGTGGGCGGTGAGGATCGCGGCCGGCAGGATCGCCAGCGCCGCGGCGGCCGCCAGCCCCGCCGTGCGGCCGAAGCCGCGGCGCACGAGGTCGTACAGCAGCGGGATCGCCACGATCGATGCGAGCGCCTCCGGCAGCCGCACCGCGACGCCCGAGAAACCGAACAGCCGCACGCTGAGGACCTGAAGCCAGAGATCCGCCGGCACCTTGTCGACCGAGACCTGGCCCCCCGGCTCCAACGCGCCGAAGAAGAGGTTGTGCCACGACAAGCTCATGCTCCGCACGGCGGCGTCGTAGAACGGGTTCGCGCCCACGCGGTCGAATGACCACAGCCGCAGCGTCGCCCCGGCGGCCGTGATCAGCGCCAATGGCAAAACGGTGAGGGCCAGCGCGACGATGGCGGATCGCGTCCCGCGAACCGTCCTGGGCGATCGCCGCACCGTCGCTTCCATGAGCGGCCCTACCGCCTCGCCGATCCGGTCGTCCTCGTCAGCATGGTCGGTCAGCATGCGCCCGCGCGCCTTCGCGTCGCGTTCTCCGAGGTTTGGAGTTCTGTTAGGCCGGGCGGCACGCGCCACCCGCGGGCCGCTAACCTGCGGCGTCGGCTTTCGATCAGGAGAACGTTTTGGCAGTTCGAATCAGGCTCACCCGGGTGGGCGGCAAGAAGGATCCGATCTGGCGCGTCGTCGCCGCTGATCAGCGCTCGCCGCGCGATGGTCGCGTGATCGAGATCCTCGGCCAGTACAACGCGCAGACCGACCCGTCGACCATCAGCGTCGACGAGGATCGCGTGCGCGACTGGCTCTCCAAGGGCGCCCAGCCCACGGCACAGGTTCGCAAGCTGCTGCGCATCCAGGGCATCGAGGCCTGAGCGCCTCGATGAAGGAGCTGCTCGAGTACCTCGCCCGCCAGCTCGTGGACGAGCCCGGCGGCGTGGAGGTTGAGCAGTTCGACGAGGACGACGGCACCGTCGTGCTCGAGCTTGCCGTCGCCGAGGACGACTACGGCAAGGTCATCGGCAAGGGCGGCCGCACCGCCAACGCCCTGCGCACCGTCGTGAAGGCCGCGGCCGTCAAGGAGGGGCGCCGCGTCCTGGTCGACATCGTCGACTGAGGATGGATGACGCCCCCGGAGACTGGCCCTCCGCCGGCCGCGTCGGTCGCGCCCACGGTCTCGACGGCTCGTTCTACGTCACGCAGCCGCGCCCGTCGCTCCTGGAGCTCGGCGCCCCGCTGCGCATCGGTGGCGACGATCACGAGGTCGTCCGCCGCGCGGGCACCGACGACAAGCCGATCGTGCGCCTCGACGGCGTCTCGTCGCGCGAGGACGTCGAAGCCATGCGCGGACAGGACCTCTTCGCTCCGCGCGCCGCGGCCCCGCCGCTGGGCGACGACGAATACTGGCCCGAGGACCTCGAGGGCTGCGCGGTGACCGACGGCGAGAAGCCGGTGGGAACCGTGCGGCGGCTCGTCGGCTACCCCTCGGTGGACGTGCTCGAGGTCGAGCGTCCCGGCGCCTCGGACCTGCTCGTCCCGATGGTGCGAGACGCGATCCGCTCCGTGGACGTCGGCGCGCGGCGCGTGGACGTCGTCATGTCGTTCTTGGGAGACGAGACCTGATGCAGGCTGACGTGGTGACGCTCTTCCCGGAGTGGTTCGAGTGGTTCCAGGCTCAGCGCCACGTCGGCAACGCGCTGGCGCATGGCTCGGAGCTGCGGTTCCTCAACCCGCGCGACCACACGCCGCTGAGCGGCGGCCAGGTCGACGACACGCCCTTCGGCGGGGGCGCCGGGATGGTCCTGCGCGTCGACGTGATGGACGCCGCGCTGCGCTCCTTCTACGGGACCGACCCGGCCGACCTGCGCACCCAGCGACGGGTCATCGCGCTCACCCCGGGCGGCCGGATGCTCGATGAGGACTACGTCGACGAGCTGGCGGCCGAGCCTGCCATCACGCTGCTGTGCGGGCGCTACGAGGGCTTCGACGAGCGGATCGTCCAGCACTTCGCTTCGGACACCCTCTCGGTCGGGCGCTATGTGCTGAGCGGCGGCGAGCTCGCCGCGATGGTGGTCATGGATGCGGTGCTGCGCAAGCTGCCCGGCTCGCTCGGCCACGCCGACAGCGCGCTCGAGGAGTCATTCAGCGCAGCGCTCGACGGTCAGCCGGAGTACCCCCATTACACGCGCCCGGCGGAGTACCGCGGGTGGAAGGTCCCCGACGTGCTGCTGTCCGGCCATCACGAGGAGATCCGCACGTGGCGCCGGATGCGCAGCCGCGAGCGCGGGTCGAGCTGAGGCGACGTTCGCTATCCTGAGCGGCCCGCGCGTGGCGGATCTGTTTCTCGCCCGCGCCTTCTCTTTGCCATGAGCACCGTCATCGAAAGCCTCGAGCGCGCCCAGCTGCGCCGCGTGCCCGCCTTCCAGGCGGGTGACCGCGTGAAAGTCCACTTCCAGGTCGTCGAGGGCACCCGTCGCCGTACCCAGGTCTTCGAGGGTGTCGTCATCAAGCGCCAGGGTCACGGCGCACGCGAGACGTTCACGGTGCGCAAGCAGTCCTTCGGCGTCGGCGTGGAGCGCACGTTCCCCGTCCACTCGCCGAAGATCGAGCGCATCGAGGTCTCCGCCCGCGGCGACGTGCGCCGCGCCAAGCTCTACTACCTGCGCGAGCGGGTCGGCAAGCGCGCCCGCGTCCGCGAGCGCCGCTACACCGGCCCGGAGGAGCGCGTCGAGCCTGGTTTGCTCCACGATCCCGTGGCGCAGCTCGAGGCCGAGGCTGCCCTGAGCGACGGAGCCGTGGACGAGACCGGCGAGACCGCCGAGGACGTCGTCGACAACGGTGGCGCCGAGGACACGGCGGCTGTGGAGGAGACGACGGCCGACGCCGCTCCCGAGCAGGCATCCGGTGACGAGCCGGCGGCCGAGGAAGCGCCGGCCGCCGAAGACACGCCGGCCTCGCAGTAGTGGCCAAGGGGGGCGAGAAGTCGGCGGGCGGCTCGATCCTCGAGCTCGTCATGATCGTCGCGGTCGCCCTCGGCCTCGCTCTGGGCATCCAGGCGTTCCTCGTCAAGCCCTACCGCATCCCGTCGGGCTCGATGCTGCCGACGCTCGAGGTCGGCCAACGCGTGCTGGTCAACCGGCTCGGCAATCGCTTCAACGACCCGAAGATCGGCGAGATCATGGTCTTCCACCCGCCCTCGGGCGCCGAGGGCACCGGCGACACGTGCGGCGACACGAAGCCGGCAGACCAGGCTTGCGACAAGCCGACGCAGCAGAAGGCCTCGGTCAACTTCATCAAGCGCGTCGTGGCGCTTCCGGGCGACCGGATCTCGATCCGCAACGGCCACGTCATCCGCAACGGCAAGCGCGAGAAGGACGGGTACATCAACGCGTGCGCAGGCGGAAGTGCCTGCAATCTGCCCACTCCCATCACGATTCCGCCCGATCACTACTTCATGATGGGCGACAACCGTGGAGAGTCCGACGACAGCCGATTCTGGGGCCCCGTCCCAAGGAAGTGGATCATCGGCGGAGCCTTCGCCACCTACTGGCCTCCCAAGCAGGTCGGACTCCTCTAACCTCGACGCTGTCGGGGCGCGGCTCACGAGGCGTCAGATGCGGGCAGCGAAGCGAAAGAAATCGGGCCGCAGGCTCTTCCAGTTCGATCGCGACCTGGGCGTCCGCTACGTCGCAGGCGCAGACGAGGCTGGCCGCGGCTGCCTCGCGGGGCCGCTGGTCGCCGCTGCGGTCCTGTTCGATCTCGAGGCGCTGACGCTCTCGCAGCGCCGGGCGCTATCGGTCCTCAACGACTCCAAGCAGCACACGCCGGAGATGCGCGAGACGCTGTACCCGGTCGTGATGCGGACCGTCAAGAAGGCGGTCGTCGTCTCGCGCTGCGTCCGCGGCATCGACGACCGCGGCCTGCACGTCACCAACCTCGCCGCGATGCGCGACGCGCTCGCGAAGGTCGCCCGCCCGGGCTGCATCTGCCTGACCGACGGCTTCGCCGTGCCCGACTTCGGCTTCGAGCAGCGGGCGGTGATCAACGGTGACGCCCAGTCGGCCGCCATTGCCGCCGCGTCTATCCTCGCCAAGGTCTCGCGCGACCGCTTCATGAAGCGAGTGGCGGCGCTCCACCCGGAATGGGACTTCGACACCCACGTCGGCTACTCCACGCCCGAGCACCGCGCCGCGATCATGAAGCACGGCGTCTCACCACTGCACCGGCTGAGCTTCCAGAGCCTGGCTTACCAGCAGCTCGCGCTGTAGCCGCGGGCGCCGTCGTCCACCGCGATCTGATCGCCCGGTGCCCGCTGGGGCGAGGAGCGGGGGCGTTCAGTTCCGGGCGTTTGCGTGGCGCGGCGCGCGGTCTGGTCATCGAGGGAAAGGCAGCCGGGCGGCGCTGTTGTGACGAAACCCACGGTCACGGTGGGTTTCGTTACTCACGCGCCCGGCTGGTCTGTTGTGGGCCGGAAAGTCCGCGCTATGCGCGGAGAATCCGGCCCAGAACGGGCGTGCGTGGCTCACCCCCTCCCTCAATGCAAGCAACCAACGCCAAGCCCGCCCCAGGCAAACCGCGCTGCGCGCCACCCACCTCCCCGCTCCGCGTGCAATCCGAAAGCGTGGGGTAACCCCACACCCCCGTCGCCCCCGGACGACCTAGAACGCGCCCTCGAGGTGGTCGAGGCGCACCATGCGCCCGCGCGGATCGAAGACCACGCCGATGGCGTCGAAGCGCAGCGCGTCGGCGAGCGGGCGGTCGGTCACCTCGCACAGGTAGCTCGCCGCCATCTTGCGGACCCGGCCCTGCTTGCGGGCGCCGAGCGCATCCCAGGGGACGCCGCTCCCGCGCCGCGTCTTGACCTCCACGAAGACGAGCGTGTCGTGGCCGAAGCACACGAGGTCCAGCTCGCCGAAGCGGGTCCGGTGGTTGCGCGTGACGATCGCGTAGCCGAGGCGCTCCATGTGCGCCGCCGCCTCGTCCTCGCCGAGCCTGCCGAGCTGGTGCCTGACGTCGTTGGACATGACGGCGACGCTAGGCGCGAGGTCGCGACCGATCAGCACCGGTGCGTGACGACTCCGGCCCAAGCCCGAGCGCATGCGCCGCCACGACGCGCCGGCGCCGAGCGGTCGTGGCAATCGCGTGCTGATCGGTCGCAGGCTCGGTGGCAGCGTTCGCCGCATGCTCGCCCAGGTCACCACTTTCGCCATCGACGGCATCGAACCGCGACGCGTCACCGTGGAGGTGGACGTTCGCCCCGGGCTGCCGGCCTTCGCGATCGTCGGGCTCGGCGACCGCTCGGTACGCGAGGCGCGCGAACGCGTGCGCGGGGCGATCCAGAACTCGCGGTTCAAGTTCCCGCAGGAGCGGGTCACGGTGAACCTCGCGCCGGCCTTCCTGCACAAGCATGGGCCTGGGTTCGATCTGGCGATCGCCTGCGGGATCCTGGCTGCCAGCGGACAGGTGCCAGCTGAGGCACTGGCGCGGTTCGCCGTGTTCGGTGAGCTCGGCCTAGACGGCTCGCTGCGTCCGTGCAACGGAGCACTCGCCGTGGCCGAAGGCGTCCTACGGGCTGGGCTCGACGGCGTGATCGTCCCCTGGGAGCGGGTCGAGGAGGCCGCGATCGTCGACAGCATCCTCGTCGGCGGCGCCGGCGACCTGGGTTCCGTCGCCGCGGTGCTCCGTGGCGACGAGGCGCCCGACCGCGGCGATGGACGGGCTCAGCCCGAGCCCGTTCGCGAGTCCGTCGACCTCGCGGACGTCCGCGGCCATGTCGCTCCGATCGAGGCGCTCGTGGTCGCTGCGGCCGGCGGCCACAACGTGCTGTTCAGCGGGCCTCCGGGAACCGGCAAGACCATGCTCGCCCGGCGGCTGCCCTCGATCCTGCCGCCGCTGACGATGGCCGAGGCGCTGGAGGTGACGCGGATCCAATCGATTGCGGGGCTACGGTCCGAGGGCGGCCTCGCACGGGTGCGGCCGTTTCGGGCACCGCACCACAACATCTCGCTGCCGGGCCTGATCGGCGGCGGCGCGGTGCCCTCTCCCGGCGAGGTGAGCCTCGCCCATCACGGCGTGCTGTTCCTCGACGAGGTCAGCGAGTTCCCGCGCTCGGTCCTCGAAGGGCTGCGCCAGCCGCTCGAGGACGGGAGGGTCGCGGTCGTGCGCGATCAGCGCGTGGCGGTCTTCCCAACGCGCTTCATGCTGGTCGCCTCGACGAACCCGTGCCCATGCGGCTATCACCCGCAACGCCGCTGTCGGTGCACGGAGTCCGATCTGCAGCGCCATCGCCGCCGGCTGAGTGGGCCGCTGCTGGACCGCATCGATCTCCTGCTCGCCGTCGGCGCGCCCTCGGCGCGGGAGATCCGCAGCGGCCCTGCGACGACGTCGCTGAGCGCACGCGAGCGCGTGGCCGCCGCGCGGGCTCTCCAGCTGGCGCGCCTGGACGGCACCGGTGCGACGTGCAACGCGCACATGGACGCCGCGCTGGTGCGCCGTCACGTGCGCCTGGAGCCGGGTGCCGAGCGCGTCCTGCACGTGACGTACGAGCAGGGGGCGTTCTCCGCTCGCGGGCGCGATCGCGTGCTGCGCGTCGCGCGCACGATCGCCGACCTCGACGCCTCGGAAACAGTCACCAAGCGGCACCTGCTGCACGCGATCGGGCTTCGCCATGACGCCGCTGCGGCGCCGGAGGCGGTCGCGTGAGCGCCTGCGACGAGTGCCTGCGCCGAACATGGCTCATCGCGCGGCTCGCCGGGTGGGTGGAGCTGGCGCGCCATCAGGGAAAGCGGCTGCCCGAGGTGCTTGCGCTCTCCGACGACGATCTGCTGCGGGCCGTCGCCCCGTCCGAGCACGCCCGGAGCCTGCGCGAGCTCGCGGCGCTCGACCTCGGCGTGTTTCGCGGCGCCTATGCACGAGCCGGGCTGGAGGCCGACTGCCGCCACGCGCGCGGGTATCCCGCGGCGCTACGCGACGACCGCTCCGCGCCGGCCGTCGTGTCGAGGACGGGGCCGCTCCCCGGTGGGCCCGCGGTGGCGGTCGTCGGGACGCGGCGCGCCTCGCCGGACGGCCTTGAGATCGCGCGGGGGCTGGGGCGCGGCCTCGCAGCGGCGGGCGTGACCGTGGTGAGCGGGATGGCGCTGGGCATCGACAGCGCGGCGCACGAGGGCGCGCTGCAGGCCGGCGGCCCGACGGTGGCGGTGCTTGCCGGCGGCGCCGACGTCGCCTATCCACGCTCGAAGCGCGGCCTCCACGTCCGGATCGGCGAATGCGGGGCCGTCGTGTCCGAGATGCCGCCCGGATTCGTGCCGCGCCGCTGGTGCTTTCCGGCCCGCAACCGGATTATTGCCGGGCTGGCGAGCGTGACGATCGTCGTCCAGGCGGCGCTGCGCTCCGGCTCGCTGATCACGGCTGAGCTCGCGACAGACCTTGGCCGCGACATCGGCGCGGTACCGGGCTCGCCGCTGGACTGGCACAGCGCCGGCGCCAATGCGCTGTTGCGCGACGGCGCCACGGTGGTGCGCGACGCCGTCGATGCGCTGGACCTCGCCCTCGGCGTCGGGCATGGCCTTGGCACCGACGCCGACGCACGCGAGGCGGGCCTCGATCCGGCCCTGCGAAC
>JAWVFZ010000267.1:0-6786 GCA_033855555.1 Solirubrobacteraceae bacterium | reverse complement strand
GGGATCCTGCGAGACGTCGCGGTTCCACGCGTTGTCGGCCGGGACCACAGGGCAACCCCCGATCGACGGGCCGGCCCCGGTGGCGGCCGGGCGGGTGCGCACCGTGATCGAGGCGGCGCGCCCGCAGACGCCGGCGCGGCAGGCGCGCACGCGCAGGCGGTAGCGCCGGCCGGGACGCAGGCCCGTCACGCGGACGCGAGTCGCTCCGGCGCCCAGCCGCAGGACGGCCGCCGCGCCGCGCCTGACCTCGTAGCGCGTCTCGCCGCGGGCGCGGTCGCGCCAGGCGATGGTGATGCTGCCCGCCGTCCGCGCCTGCGCGTGCAGGTGGCCCGGAGGCGGCAGTGCCGCGGCCAGCACGACGAGCATGGTGGCGAACACGGTCCTGAGTCTGTCGCATACTCCGGCCATGGCACGGATCGCTGGACCACTCGCGGCGCTGCTCCTGCTCGCAGGCTGCGGCGCCGGCAGCAGCGAGCAGCTGCGCGCGTGGACCGCGGCCGCGCCCTACCTCCCGCCGCCGTCCGCGGCACCCGTGCGGACGCCGCAGAACACCACACCGGTCAAGCTCAAGGCGCAGGCTCCCGCCCCGCGCGTGGCGGCGGTCAAGGGGCCGGTCGCCGCGCCGTCGGACGCGGTCGCGCAGGGCGCACCGAGCGATGCCGAGATCCGGCGCGAGCTCCGGCAGGTCTTCGGCACGAGCCAGGCGGTGAACCGTGCATCGCTGAGCAGCGACGGTCTCGCGACCGTGCCGTCGAGCGCGCCGCACGACGTCGAGTCGATCATCCGTGCGGCCAACGCGGTCGCGCTGCTGCCCTACGTCTACGGCGGCGGGCACGCACGCTGGGAGGACGGCGCCTACGACTGCTCCGGCTCGGTCTCGTTCGCCCTGGCGGCGGCCGGGCTGCTCAAGGGGCCGCTGGACTCGACGTCGTTCATGAACTGGGGCAGCGCGGGGCCCGGCCGCTGGGTCACGATCTACGCGAACCAGGGCCATGCGTGGATGGTCGTCGCCGGCCTGCGCTTCGACACGAGCGGGTTGCGCCAGGGCGGATCGCGCTGGACGGCGCAGACGCGCTCGACGGCGGGATTCGTGCTCAGGCACCCGCCCGGGTTGTAAGCGCGCGGACCATCCGGCCACCGGGCGGGTGAACCCCGCACCGGAATCGGGTGTCACCCCAGGTATGTCATTGACGAAGAAGACGGTCTGCGGCCTCGTGGCCGCACTCATGCTCCTGCCCGCAACCGCCTCGGCCAAGACGCATGTGGCGGTGGGCCTGGGCGACCAGCATGCGAGCACGTTCTCCGCGAGCGCGTTCCGTGCGCTGCACATCAAGAAGGCGCGCTACTTCATTCGCTGGGACGCCGCGAGCCATCCGACCGCGCTCGCAGCGGCCGACGAGTACGTCCGCGCCGCGAACGCCGCTCACGTGCGCGTGCTCCTGCATATCTCGACCAACGACTTCCGCCACGGAAAGGCGAAGCTGCCCTCCACGAAACGGTACGGCAGCTACGTCGGCAAGCTCGTGCGCCGCTACAAGGCGCTGGGCGTGCGCGAGTTCGGCGTCTGGAACGAGGCCAACCACGTGTCGGAGCCGACGTACAAGAACCCGGCTCGCGCCGCCGCCTATTACCGGACGATGCGCAAGCTCTGCAAGGGCTGCACGATCGTGGGCCTCGACGTGCTCGACCAGCGCGGCGTGGAGCGCTACATCGCGCGCTGGTTCGCGGCGCTCCCGCGCTCCTACCGGTCCAGCCGGGTCATCGTCGGGATCCACAACTACTCCGACACGAACCGCAGGCGCTCGACAGGCACGCGCACGATCATCCGCGCGACCAAGAGCCGCAACCGCCATGCCCAGTTCTGGCTGACGGAGACCGGCGGCGTCGTGAACTTCGGCCGCGCTTTTCCGTGCAACGAGAAGCGCGCGGCCTCGAGCGTGAGCTACATGTTCGCGCTCGCCAAGAAGTTCCGCAGCTCGGTGAAGCGCCTCTACGCGTTCAGCTGGGCGGGCTCGGATTGCACCGGATTCGACGCCGGCCTCGTGCGCAAGAACGGATCGGTGCGCCCGGGGTACAGGACGTTCCGCACCAAGAGCCGCAGCTTCACGCGGTGAGTCCGGAACGGTGGCCGGGCGGGGACGTCCGGCCACCGTTCACGTTCGTCTAGAGCTTCTTCAGCCGTTCCTCGGTCTCCGCGGCGCGCTCGTCATGGCGCAACGCTGCCTCGCGGGCACGCTCGCCGCGGCCGTCGAGCTCCGAGGCGGTCGCCGCATGCTCCTCGGCAAGCGCCTCGTGCCGTTCTGCCTCGCGGCGGAGCTGCTCGGCCTGGTCGCGATGCTCCTCGAACCGCCCGCGGTGCTGGTCGGCGTGCTCCGCAGATTCGTGGGCCTTGGCGGCGTTGGCCTCGAGCTGGCTGCGATGTCCTTCGGCCTCGGTGCGCAGCCGCGCGGCCAGCTCCTCGCGGCGAGCGCGCCGGCGCTGCGCGGCGCGCCACGCGACGGTGGCGAGCAGCGCGACCACGACCACGGCGATGATGATGATGAGAGCGGTCTTCATGAAGACCGCAATACCCACCCAAATGGGGTGGCTACCCCGCATCCGCGGCGTCGCGACGCCGCCGTTTGCACTACCTTCCCGGGTATGCGAGTGCTCGTCACGGGCGGCGCGGGCTTCATCGGTTCGCATGTCGTCGATCGTCTTGCGGCTGCTGGTCACGAGCCCCGGATCCTGGATACCAGGCCCTCCCCATGGCACGACGACGTCGACACGGTGATCGGCGATGTGCGCCGCATCGAGGACGTGCGCGGCGCCCTGCGCGACTGCGACGCCGTCTGTCACCTCGCCGCCGCGGCCGACGTCGGCGAGGTCATCCAGGCCCCGGCCGAGTCGACCGAGCTCAACGCGATGGGAACGCTCAGCGTGCTCGAGGCCGCGCGCCTCGAGGGCGTCAAGCGCGTCGCCTACGCCTCCACGGTCTGGGTGTACTCAGCGGTCGCCGCCGCCGACGTCAACGAGGACACGCTGTTGCCGTGCCCCGACCACGTGTACACCGCGGGCAAGCTCTCCGGCGAGCTGCTGTGCCACTCCTATGCCGAGCTCTACGGCCTCGAGACGACGGTCCTGCGCTTCGGGATTCCCTACGGCCCGCGCGCCCGCCCTGCGGCCGTCATCCCCAGCTTCGTCGAGCGCGCCCGCAAGGGCGAGGCGCTCACCATCGCCGGCACCGGCGAGCAGCAACGCGTCTTCGTGTACGTCGAGGACCTCGCGGAGGGTGTCGTGCGCGGACTCGCGCCCGCGGCCATCGGCCGCACCTACAACCTCGCCGGCCGCGAGACGACGACGATCCGCGGGCTCGCGGAGATCGTGCAGCAGGAGGTCGGCGGTGTCGAGATCCTTCACACCGAAGGCCGCGCCGGCGACCTCGCCGGCGCCGCGGTCTGCTCCAAGCGCGCCGAGGCCGAGCTTGGCTGGACCGCTTGCACCCCGCTTCGCGAAGGCGTTCGCCGTTACGTCACCTGGCTCGACGAGCAGCCCCCGGCCGAGCTCGTGCCGGCGCGCACCGAGCACCCTCGCACCGAGCACGCCCGCGCCGTCGCGGGACGACTGGCGCACGCCGTTGCCGAGCCCGTCTTCGCGGGCGCGACCACGATGATCGCCGTCACCGCGGCGCTCGTCGCGGCGATCATCGGCGCCGAGGAGTCCCAGGCCGCCTACCTCCTGGTCACCGGCCTCGCGGTCATGCTGCCGCTCTGGACGCTGGCGATGTCGCCCTGGCCGGCTGAGCGCCGGCGGCTGCAGACCCGCTTGGTCATCGCAGCCGGGGTGCTCAGCGTCGGTTTGATCGGCGTGCTCAGCTCCCGCGCCCCGGGCCCGGTCCACACGACCCACCTGGCCATCTGGCTCGTGCTGTCGGCGTCGCTGGCCAGCGCGCTGCAACGGATGTCGCGTCGCGCTGCCGTGTCCGAGCGCGACTGAGCGGGCGCGGCGACAGATGCCGCCGCGCCGCCCGTTTCGTCTACGACGCCTCGAAGTCGAAGATCGAGGCGCCGACCTGGACGTCGTCCACCGCGGACGTCAGGTCCGAGTTCACGCTGCCTCCGCATCCGACCGAGATGCGAATACCGCCGCCGTACTGGGTGCCGAGCAGCTCCGCGTCCGGGTGTGCCGCCATGTACTGGCGCAGACTCTGCGTCGGCGCCGCCTCGGTCGCGTTGTTGCGGACCGCACCGTCCAGGACGTTCCACGTCTGCCAGCGCCCGGGCACCGGCGCGCCCTGGTCGATGGAGTCGCCGTAGGTGCCGCCCTGGTAGGCCGGCTCGAAGAACAGGCTGTCGTCCGTCGTGCCGTCCGCGTCGTTGTCGACCCGGAGCTCCAGGTACGGCGCCGCCGTGCTGTTCGAGTCATTCGCGTTGTCGTAGACCGTGGAGTAGCGCAGCGCGGTCAGGTCGGCCAGCCTGGTGCCATCGGCGCCCTGGTAGCTGATCTGGCGACGCGTGTCCGGGCTGTCGGTGACGTTGAGCCCGTATGCGCCGGTGCCGAGCGGCGGCGACTGGAACGGCGAGCCGTTGATGAAGCCCTGGCTACCCGACGACGGCGAGGTGTCGCTGTCGTCGCAGTTGTAGGACAACGATCCCCAGGCGGCCGAGACATCACCGGCATGGAAGTTCGCGGTGTACGGCGTCACGAGCGTCGAGCCGCGGGTATCGCCGGGGGGACCCTGCGGGCCGACGCCGCCCGCATCGCCTTTGTCGCCTTTGTCGCCCTTGGGGCCGGCGTCGCCCTTGGCGCCGGTGTCGCCCTTGGCGCCCGTATCGCCCTTCGGGCCGGTGTCGCCCTTGGCCCCGCCTGACGCCTTGAGCGAATTGATCGAGCTGGTCGCCAGATCGCCCAAGTGCAGCGATCGGTTCTTGATGTCGCTGCCGGTCAGCGAGCCGTTCTTGACGTCCTTACCCGTGATCAGATGGGCGGCCGTCGCGGTTCCCGCGGCCAGCAGCGCGACTGCGATGATTGACATGGCAAGCGCAGGCGACAGGCGTCGCCTCATTGCTTTGAGCATGTGAACTCCTCCTGAATAGGCGGGAGACCCTATGCCGCAGGGCGGGTATTACGCCAGAAAACGGTCTGTAAGGTGACGTCGAGCACGACCCGACCGGCCCTCAACGTGGACGCCGCACGGCATGGCCGGCTTCGTCTCGCTGGCTCCGCTCGCTTCGCCGTGCCGCTCCTCGTCGTCCTGCTCAGCGTGGCGGGCTTCGTCATCACGACGCGAGCGGTCGACGGCGAGCGCGGAGACGCGGCGCACCGGCGGGCCGACGTCCAGGCGCTGCAAATCCAAGGGCAGCTCGAGCGGGCCCGCTCGTTCGCCATCGGGCTCGGCAACGCACTCGCGGGCGAGCCCAAGCCGAACGGCCGGCGCTTCGCGGCGCTGGTGGGAAGCGCCACGACGACCGTCGGGCTCACAGGCGCGATGTGGGTCGAGCAGGTGAGCGACCGGGCGCGGCGCGACTACGAGCGCCGTATCCGGGCGCCGATCACCCGCCCCCCCGGAAAGCAGGTCGCCGGGCCGGCGGCGACGTACCTGCCGGCGACGTTCGTCACAGGCGTCGGCGTGCGCTCCGCGACCGACATGGCCCGCCTGCCGGCGCTCGCGGCGACGCTGCGAAACCCGGCGTCGATCTTCGCCGGCACGGCGACGCCGGCCGCATCGCTCGCCGGGCGGCGCGGGTTCTTCGTGGTCCAGGGAGCACAGTTCGGTCAAGGCCCAGGCAGCCAGGGCTTCCTCGTCGTGTTCGTGCCCGCGGACTGGCTGAGCGTGTCCCTGAACCTGGATCCGCACCGCACCGCCATCGACCTCGACGGCCGCCCGCTCAACGGCGCGCTCCCCGGTGCCCCCGGCGCCCGCCAGAGCTTCGAGGCGCTCACGCGCCGGTGGCAGGTCGACGTGGCCCTGGAGCCGCGCACTGCGCTGCAGGCGACGCTGCCCTGGCTCGCGGTCGCATGGCCGCCCGCGACCGCGCTTCTCGTCTATCTGCTGGGCCGCGGGATGCTGCGGCGACGGCGCGCTGAACGCCAGGTGGACGACATCTTCGACCTATCGCTCGACTTGCTCTGCGTCGCGGGCCTCGACGGATACTTCAAGCGCGTGAACCCGGCGTTCGAACACACGCTCGGCTACGACGCCGCCACGCTGCTGTCGCGACCGATCCTGGAGTTCGTCCATCCGGATGACCGCGAGGGGACCGCCCAGGTGCTCGGTGCGCTGAGCGAGGGACCGCACATGTCGCACTTCGAGAACCGCTACATCCGGGCGGACGGCGCAGTGACCTGGCTGCAGTGGAACACGCGGACGATGCCCGAGAAGGGCTTGACGTACGCTGCCGCGCGCGATGTCACCGAGAACCGGACTCTCACCCACGAGCAGGCCGCGCTGCGCCGCGTCGCGACCCTGGTTGCCGAAGGCCACGAGGCCTCCGAGCTGTTCGACGCCGTCGCGGTCGAAGTCGGCCAGCTGCTGAGCGCCGACGCCACGCGCCTGCTGCGCTACCAGGAGGACGGCACCGCCTCCGTGGTCGGGAGCTACGGCGCGTCGGACGCCGAGATCGGCGTCGGCTCGCGTTTGCGCCTCGACCGTGGCCAGCTCTGGGGGCGCGTTGCGGAGAGCCGCCGGCCCGAGCGCACCGATCTCCTCGAGGACGGGTCGGACACTCTCGCCAAAAGCCTGCTCGCCGTCGGCATCGGGCCAGCGGTCGCCGCCCCGATCGTCGTTTCCGGGCGCCCGTGGGGCGC
>JAWVFZ010000266.1:0-5946 GCA_033855555.1 Solirubrobacteraceae bacterium | reverse complement strand
GTGGGGTCGAAGAGCTCGTCGTCGCAGACGCCGGCCCACGGGTCGGCCGTGACGTTGCGAACGGTGTTGCCGCAGCCCTCGCGGCTGGAGAGGCCGGACGGCCCGAGGTCGCGGATCAGCGCGGCGGCGTCCTTGAGCGGCACGTGGTGCATCTGCACGTTCTGGCGCGTCGTGATGTGGCCCTTGTTCAACGGGACGTACTTCTCGACGACGTCCGCGAAGGCCTCCATCTGCTCCGGGTTGATGCCGCCGAAGGGCAGCTTCACGCGGATCATCTGGACGTCGGGCTGGCGCTGGCCGTAGACGCCCTGCTTCAGCCGAAAGCCGATGAACGTGTTCTCCTCGGTCTGGCCGTCGAGGTACTTCGCGGCCTCGTTGTCGAAGTCGTCGAACTCCTCGCGCAGGACGGGGATGACATGCCCCGGAACGTTCTCGAGGACCTCCGGGTTCTCGAGGCTTCCGGGCTTGCCCTTGATCGTGCTCGGCTCCATCCCGGGATGTATAGCAGGCCAATCCCGACCCGAATTGGGGGGTTTATCGCACGGCCCGGCGGTCAGCACCATTGCACCTATGTGCCACCGCCATGCACCGGCGTTCCACCGCCTCCGAGCAGGGTCGCGCCAACCGATCGCACGATGCGGTCCCTGTCCCCCACAGGAGGCACCATGTTCGACCATCGCAAGCTCGCCGGCACCTTCGCCGCCTCGCTGGCAGCGGGTTCTCTGCTGGCGGCGAACGCGGCCGCCGGACCGGCTGACCTGCGGACGCCCGACCCTGAGACCCCGGTCACCCAGGTCGCCCCCCCGGACCTGCGCTCCCCGGACGCCGTCGACGCGGCGACCCCGGCGGTCCAGGCGCCCGCGGCCCAGGCCCCCAGCGTCGACCTGCGCTCCCCGGACGCCGTCGACGCCGCAAACCCGGCCGTCCAAGTGGTGCAGACCGGCGGCTCCTCGAGCGGCTTTGACTGGGGCGACGCCGGAATCGGCGCCGGTGGCCTCGCGGCCGTGCTCCTGCTGGTCCTCGGCGGCACGCTGATCGCAACTCGCCATCGCCACGCCGTCAAGGATCCGACGCCCGCCGCCTGACGGCAGTCCTCCTACGGCGCCGGCTCGATCACCGTGACGAGCCGGCGCCTGCCGTCGTGGATGCGGTAGATCGTCACCGCACCCGCGGTCGTGTCCCCGCTCGGCGTGATCTCGAAGTCGCCGAGGAGGCCGTCACGCACCTTCGTGGCGAAGAGCTCCCGGGTCACCGAGCGGCGCGTGCCGTCGGACCGCGCGATCGCGTCGATGAGGACCTGGGCCGCTTGAGCGGCGTACACCGAGTACGCCAGCGGCCTGGCGCCGGTGTCCGCGGAGAACCGCCGGACGAACCGCTTTCCGGCTGGGCCCAGGGCCTGGACGGGCAGCCCGGCGATGCTCACCATCAGTCCCTCGGCGGCCGTGCCGGCCTGGGCGGCCAGGCGGTCGTCGAAGAAGCCGTCCGGGGTCAGGATCGCGCCCGCGGGGCCGATCGCGCGGCGGGCTGCCCGCACGACCGCGACCGCGCGCGGCGTGAGGTAGGCCCCGACGAACACGCCGTCGGCGCGCGACCGGCGGATCCGGCGGGCCAGCGTCGCGACGGGAAGCGACGTCGTCGCGTGCCCGGCGACCGTGACGCCGCGGCGGCCGGCGCCGCGGCGGACGGTGGTCGCGAGGAAGTTTCCGTACGGCTCACCGTCGCGCACGACGAACAGCCGCCGCACGCCCAGGCGGCGCGCCAGCTCGGCGATGGCCGCGCCCTGCACTGCGTCCGAGGCCACGATGCGGATGTAGTTGCGCCGGCCTGTCGGGTACAACGATTGCGGCTCGCCGGGAAGGCTGCCCGCTCCGCGCCGGGTCAGCCCGCTGTAGGTGTTCGACGGGCTGACCATGCCGAGCGGCCCGTGCGGCGCCCGGTTGAGGATCGGAATCTCGCTGGATGCGCACCCGGAGTTGACCGGGCCCACGACGCCGATGACACTCGGAACTCCGGCATATGCGCGGGCGTTTGCGACGCATTTGTCGAACCCGGTGAGCTCCTCCCTGGCGGTCTCGTCGTCGCACACCTGGAGTCCCAGCGCAAACCGGCCCGCCTGGAATCGGTTCGAGCGCAGGACCACCTGGATGGCCTCCGACATCTGGGCGCCCTGAAACCCGAACGGCCCCTGCAGCGGCAGGTCGGCGGCGATCAGATGGCGCGGCTGCGTGCCGCTGGCGTGGTACACCGGCGAGCAGAACGTCGAGGGCAGTGCCCGGAGGGACCCGGCGGCGCCGGCCTCAACGCCCTTGGTGATCACCGTCCCCGAGCCGACGGCGCCCGTTGCGAGGACCATCCCGCCGGCGACCGCCACGTCGTTGAGGCTGTGCGCGATCCGCGCGCCGTCGGCCGCGTTCGTGCCCGTGTCGATGCGCGTGAGGGTGCCGTCCCCGCTCGCGACCCAGACGGTCCGCGGTCCCACGGCGAGACGCAGCGGAACGTGCTCGACGCCGATCCGGATCGTGGTCACGATCCCGCGCTGGCGCGGGTCTATCCGCGCCACCGTGCCGGTGTTGGCATTGAGCACCCAGAGCGCTCCAGCGCCCCCCTCGATCTGGATCGGGTAGGGCGAGGCGTAGTTCGCGTTGCTCACGCTGGTGATGCGGTCGGTGACCTTGCCGCGGCGAGGGTCGAAGCGCAGCACGGTCGACGACGGCCCGCTGATCGCCCAGACCCCACCCTCCGCGACGGTGACGCCGTCCAGCGGGTCGCCGGCGTCGATCCTGCGCTCGATCCGCCCGCGCCGGGGGTCGATCTGGACGAGCATGTTCGACCCGTTGGTGACCCACACGGCGCCGGCGCCGGCGGCGATCGACCACGGGTTCAGGACGTTGCGGTCGCGCAGGAATGGGCCGCCGCCCCCGATGCGGATGCGCCGCTCCACAAGCCCGTAGGAAGGATTGATGCGCAGGACGCTTCCCTGCTGGCGGTCGAGCACCCAGAGCGCCCCCTCGCCGACGGCGAGGTCGGTCGGGAACGCCCCTGGCGCGACGAGGCTCCGGGTGGAGCGCGACCGCGGGTCGATCGCGGAGAGCGTGCGCGCGTCGTCGCTGCCGACCCAGACGACCCCGCCGTCTGCCGCCATCCGCGCGGGCGACCCGGGAACGGGGATCGCGCCGGCAAGTTTTCCCGACCCCGGATCGATAAGCCCGACGGCATTCGCCTGCAGGATCGCGGCCCGCGAGGCGGTCCCGTTGCGACCGAGCTCGAGGAGCACCGCACCAAGCGTGATCGCGAGCACGACACAGCCCATGCCCACGAGCAGCCTGCCCCGGCGGCCCGCGTCGGCATGTCGCGGACGGCGGGCCAGCGGCGGGGCCCGCTGCAGCCCGTCGAGGGCCGGATCCTGCGCGAGGATCTTGTGCTCGAGCTCTTGCAGCGAGGGCCCGGGGTCGATCCCCAGCTCGTCGAGGAGCGCGCGCCGCGCCTGCTGGTAGGCGGCGAGCGCTTCGGCCTGGCGCCCGCATCGGTACAGCGCGAGCATGTGCTGGGCGCGCAGGCGCTCGCGGAGCGGGTGCTCGCGCACGAGCGCCTCGAGCTCGGGCACGACCTCGGCGTCGTGGCCGCGGGCGAGCTCGACATCGATCCGGTCCTCCACCGTGGCGAGGCGCATCTCCTCCAGCCGCGCGGCGGCGGTGCGCACCGCGGGCTCGTAGGCGATGTCCGCGAGCGGCGGCCCCCGCCACAGCCCGAGCGCCTCGTCGAGCCGCTGGGAGGCGGCCTCGAGGTCGCCCTCGGCCGCCGCGCCACGCGCCTCGGCGACGAGCCGTTCGAAGTGCTCCGCATCGACGTCGTGACCGTCGAGCGCGAGGCAGTAGCCGTGACCCTGCGTCTGCAGCACGCCGCCGCCCAGGACCTTGCGCAGGCGCGAGACGTAGCCCTGCAGCGTCTTGGCGGCGGTCGGCGGGGCACGGTCGCCCCACAGTTCGTCCACAAGCCGGTCGGTCGAGACCAGCTCGCGCCGGTGCAGGATCAGTAGGGCGAGGACGGCGCGCTGCTTGGCACCACCGAGTGGCAGGAGGACCGTTCCGCCGTCGCTCGTGACCTCGAGCGGACCGAGGATCCTGAAGTCCATCGCGCTCGTCCTTCCATCCCTGGACCGCCCGACGCTACTCCTGTGTCTGAGCCGGTGCTAGGGCCAGCCGACGTGCTCGGACTCGCGCCCGACACCCTCGAGAAGCGCCGTGCGGACCCAGCGGCTCATGGGCTCCTCGACCGGCGCGAGCGGCGGGGCGGTGGCGCGCATGAACTGCTCGATCGCCGCGGCGACCGCCGCAGCCTCCTCGGGGGAGGCCGAGGTCTGGACGATCTCGATTCTCGGGCGGCGGTTGGGCACCGCGCGGATCATCCCATGGCCGGGCTACGCGGGATGATCCCTGCCGAGATGCCAAGACTCTCCGTGCTTGACCATCAGGCTGTAATCGCAGCCGTATCGCCCGCGGCGGCGATCGACGCCGTGCGCGAGGCCTTCCTGCGCCACCACCGCGGCGAGTGGGTGATGCCGCCCAAGGTCTACCTCGAGTCGCCCGGATTCGGCGACTTCCGGGCCATGCCGGCGCGCGGCGACGGGATCGCGATCCTCAAGTGGATCTCGTCGTTCCCGGGCAATCCCGCGCGAGCGCTTCCCGCCGTGATGGGGATGGTCTGCGTGAGCGACGCCGAGACCAGCGAGCCGCTGGCGCTGCTCGACGCCGGCGCAGTAACGGCACTGCGCACGGGCGCCGTTGCGGCCGTGGCCTCCCGCGCGCTTGCGCGCCCGGACGCGAAGGCCGTGGGGATCATCGGCTGCGGGCTACACGGCGCCTGGGCCGCGCGCTGCCTGGTGGCCGCCGGCTACGGGCCCGGCGTGTGCGTCGATCCGCGCCCGGAGGCCGAGCAGGCGCTGGCCGAGGAGCTCGGCTGGTCAGGCGGTCAGCTGCAGGACGCGCTGGCGTGCGACGTCGTCTGCTGCGTGACGCCGGGCCACGAGGTCGTCGTCGACGCGGGCGACCTGCGGCCCGGGATGCACCTGAACATGCTCGGCGCCGACGGGCCGGGCAAGGCGGAGATGTCCGTCGGCGCCGTCGCGTCCTGTGCGCTCTTCTGCGACGAGTGGGCGCAGGCGTCGCACGGCGGTGAGCTGACCGGCGCAGTCGAGGCGGGCCTCGTTCGCCGCGAGCAGGTCACGGACCTGGGCGCCGTACTCGCCGGCGCGGCACCGGGCCGGCCGGGCCCCGACGCGGTGACGCTCTTCGACTCGACCGGCCTGGCCATCCAGGACCTGGCGATCACGGCCGCCGCGCTGCAGGCGCTGCGTGACGGCCGTGTGGAGGCCGAGACGGTTTCGCTTTAGCGGTTCCGGTGGGGTCAGTCCCCGCCACCGTCCCCGGCGGGGTCAGGTCTTTCATTGCCGCATTTTGCCGCTTGGGGTCAGGGCGTCAGTGGTGCGCAGCGCGGGTCGTGCGTGTCGGGACCGGCGTTGGCTGCTGGCATCGAGGGAAAGGGAGCGGCTCGAACGCGACTGCCGGGCCGCTTGAGTAACGAAGGTTCCGCCCATCGGGATGTTCGTTACCTATGCGCTCGCCAAGCGCGATCTGGGCCGCCGGCTCCCTTCTCCCTCAATGCAAGCAACCCGCGCCAAGCCCGCCAAAACGCAACCGCGCTGCGCGCCACCCACCTCCCCGCTCCGCTCCCAACGCGCGCAAATGTGGCAATGAAAGACTTGACCCCTCGGTGTGTCGGATCCGAGTCAAGGAGTGACCTGAATCCGACACACCCCCACAGCTAGTCGCCGTCGCCGCTCTCCGGCGTCGCGTTCGGCCCCGGCGGCGGCGGCTTGGAGTCCTGTCCGTGGACGGCGTGCCAGAGCATCTGGTCCAGCGTGCGCTGGGAGACCTGATCGATCGTGCG
>JAWVFZ010000265.1:0-3143 GCA_033855555.1 Solirubrobacteraceae bacterium | reverse complement strand
CCTCGAGGTCGCCAGTCGCGGCGGCAGCGAGCTCGACGATGACACGAGCGCCCTGCGGGCGATCGCGGAGATCGCGGCCTGAAGCGAGGCTGTGCGGCTACTCGCCGCTGCTGGACCAGTCGGGCGGCTCGTAGGCCTGCCCGGGGGTGCCGCCGATGATGAGGACGCGCAGGCCTTCGGGCCCGCTCTTCAGCGTCCTGGCCGTCGCGGGGCCGACCGCGGCGAGGTGGTCCGCATCGAGCGGGAGGTCCTGGCTACCGTCGATCGCGACCGCGCCGCTGCCGCCGAGGCAGACGTAGAGCTCCTCCTGGCCGGATCCGGACTCGTCGTGGGACTTCGTCTCGTAGTCCGGCGGCAGGTTCATCACGTTCGCGCCGAACGCCGACAGGCCGAGGCCGGGGCGAACGAGGCGCGCGAACCCGTCCCACAGGCCAGGGAGCTCATCGATGCGGGCTCCCTTGGCGTCCAATTGCGTCAGGCCTTCTGGCCGGCGCGGAGCCTGGCGGCCCGGGACTTCTTGCGGGCACCGGTGTTGCGGTGCATCGCGCCGCGCTTGACGGCCTTGTCGATCGTGGAGATCAGGACGGCGAACTCGCTGTCGGAGGTCGCGTCGTCACCGGCGTCGACGGCTGCCTCGAGGCGCCGGAAGTAGGTGCGGATCGTCGATGTGTAGCGGCGGTTCTCGAGCCGCTCGCGCTCGGAGCGCAGGATGCGCTTCTTCTGAGAATGAATGTTGGCCATGAGGTGAGGCGGGGATGATAGCGGCCGCATGGGGGAGGATGCCGCCCGTGAGCAAGCAGCGCGGCGGCGTCGCCCGCAACACGATCATCTTCTCGATCGCGACGGGCTTGTCCCGCGTGATGGGGCTCGTGCGCGAGATCGTCGCCGCGCGCTACTTCGGCACGAGCGGCCCCGCGTCGGCCTTCACGATCGCCTTCCAGGTGCCCAACCTGGTCCGCGGCCTGTTCGCCGACGCGGCGATCAGCGCCGCCTTCGTCCCGGTCTTCACCGAGCTGCTCGAGAAGGGCAAGCGGCGCGAGGCCTTCGAGCTCGCGAGCACGCTCCTGCTCATCATCATGGGCGCGCTCGGCGCCCTGACGCTCTTCTTCATCCTCGCCGCAGGCGTCGTCATGCCGCTGTTCACAGGCGACAAGTTCGACGCCCACCTGGTGGACCTCACCGTGGGGCTGAGCCGCGTTCTGTTCCCGATCGTCGTCCTGCTCGGGGTCAACGGGCTCGTCGTCGGCATCCTCAACGCCTACGGGCACTTCTCGATCCCGGCGATCGCGCCGCTGGTCTGGAACGTCGTGATCATCGGCTCGCTGATCGGGCTGCGGCCGCTCTTCCACGGCGACAACGAGATCTACGCCTACGCGATCGGCGTGCTCGCCGGGACCGTCGTCCAGCTCGCGATGTCGCTGCCGCCGCTGCGCGGAATCGACTTCCGCTTCAAGCTCGCGTTCAACTGGCGTGACCCGCGCGTCAAGCAGGTCTTCGGGCTGATGCTGCCGGTGACGATCGGCCTGGGCGTCATCAACTTCGACCTCATCATCAACTCGAGCCTCGGCTCGCTGGTCTCCGCGGAGGCGCCGCGGTCGATCGACGCCGCGTTTCGCATCTACATGCTGCCCCAGGGAATGTTCTCGGTGGCGCTTGCGACGGTCCTGTTCCCGACGCTGAGCCGCTACGCCGCGCGCCGCGACCTCGACGGCCTGCGGGCGACCATGGCCGTCGGCGTGCGCCAGATCTTCCTGCTGCTGATCCCCGCCGCCGCCTTCACGCTGGTGCTGGCGACGCCGATCGTGCGGCTGGTCTTCCAGCACGGCGCGTTCGGCCCGGACTCGACCCACCGCGTCTCGACGGCGCTGTTCTGGTTCTCGTTCAGCCTCCCCTTCGCGGGTGTGAACCTGCTGCTGACGCGCACCTTCTTCAGCCTCCAGCGACCCTGGATCCCGACCGGGCTGGCGGCCGGAAACCTCGCCGTGAATGCCCTGATCAGCCTCGCGCTCTACAAGCCGTTCGGGATCGCCGGCCTCGTGATCGGCACGGCGGTGGCGAGCGCCGGCATGACGGCGGGCCAGGCGTTCTATCTGCGCCGCGAGCTGCATGGGCGCCTCGAAGGCGGCCGAACGGTCGCCGCCGTGGCGCAGATGACGATTGCGGCGGGGCTCCTCGGGGCGGTGTCCTACGGCAGCTGGTGGGTTCTCGACAACGCGCTCGGGCGGTCGATCCTTGCGCAGGTGGTCTCGGTGTCGGTCGCCGCCGTCGCGGGCTTTGTCGTCTACGCCATCGCGGTGCTGATGCTGCGCATCCCCGAGGCCCGCCGCCTCGAGCAGGTCGTGGCGAGCCGGCTGCGCCGCCGCGGCTGACCCAGGGCGACGGCGCGCGCCACCTATCCTGCTTGGCCGCATGGCCGATCAGGACCACATCCGCAATTTCTCGATCATCGCCCACATCGACCATGGGAAGTCGACGCTGGCCGATCGCATCCTCGAGATGACGCAGACGGTCGACCCGCGCTCGATGCGCGCCCAGGTGCTCGATTCGATGGACCTCGAGCGCGAGCGCGGGATCACGATCAAGTCCCAGGCGGTTCGCGTCTTCTACACAGCCGCCGACGGCGAGACCTACCAGTTCCACCTCATCGACACCCCCGGGCACGTCGACTTCACCTACGAGGTCAGCCGCTCGCTCGCGGCGTGTGAGGGGGCGCTGCTCGTCGTCGACGCCTCGCAGGGCGTCGAGGCGCAGACGGTTGCAAACGCCTATCTCGCCGTCGACGCCGGCCTCGAGCTGATCCCGTGCCTGAACAAGATCGATCTCCCTGGCGCCGAGCCCGAGCGGGTCGCAGGCGAGGTCGCCGAGCTCATCGGCGGCGACCCCGCAGACATCCAGATCATCTCCGGCAAGACCGGCCAGGGAGTGATCGAGGTCCTCGAGCGCCTCGTCCAGCGCGTGCCGCCGCCGACCGGCGACCGCACGGCGCCGCCGCGCGCGCTGATCTTCGACTCGGAGTTCGACCAGTACCGCGGCGTCATCGCCTACATCCGCGTGACGGACGGGGTGTTCAAGAAGGGCGAGGCGATCCGCGCGATGCAGACCGGCACCGAGGCCGACATCGACGACATCGGCTTCTTCACGCC
>JAWVFZ010000264.1:0-3745 GCA_033855555.1 Solirubrobacteraceae bacterium | reverse complement strand
TCGCGCTCGACGTCCGCGGTGCCCTCCTCGATGGCGAAGAACTGATAGCTGAAGTCACCGGCGCGGACAAGCTCCTGTCCGTCGGGGACGGATGTCTCACCGGCCAGGGCGCTCAGCGCACGCAGGTCCTCGTCGGACATGTCCTTGAAGAGTGTGATGGCCTTCAGGCGGTTCGGGTCCATGGTCGCGAGACCCTATCTAGTCGACCCGGAGAGGGCTAGTAAGTGGAGGGTTGGCCAAACATCTCCCCCAGCCTGGCCGCGACATCGAAGTCGCCCTCGAGATCCATGCGGCCCGTGAGCAGCGCCTTGACGGGATCAAGGTCGCGCCCCGCCAGCCGGATGAAGTCCGCGAGCGCGAGCCTGACGGTGAGCGCCGGGGAGGGCATCGCCGCCGCCCGTGCCTTCGCGCTCGTCGCGTCGCAGCTCACGGTCCACGCGCGCACCATGCCGTCGGCTCTCTTCAACTCGTAGCGGATGTCGCCGGTCCAGCCGGCGGCGCGCTCGGGGCGGTAGGCCCGGGCCATCGCTGCGAAAACGACCTTCAGCCCGCGATCGGAGCCGACCGTGCGCTCCAGGCGCGTGTCGGATGAGCGCCTGACAAACGCTCGGAACGCGGCCTCGCCGAAGGGCACCTACCGCAACGTACCGGTATGCCCCAGCGAGAAGCGGCCGGGCTGCGGCCACACCGATAGCCCGTGCGGACCGTCGCCCACGGGGATGCGGTGCAGCAGGCGGCCGGTGCGCGTCGAGATCGCGTAGACCTCACGGTCGTAGCGGCCCGACAGCCACAGCACCTGTCCGTCGGCGGAGATTCCGCCCATGTCAGGGCTGCCGCCGGGGTGAAGCTGCCAGCGGTCGACCAGGCGGCCGCTTGCCAGGTCGAGCACCGAGATGCTGCCCTCGCCGCGGTTGGCGACGAACAGGCGGCGGGCATCGCGGCTCATGACGAGGCCGTGGGCGCCCGCGCCCGTGTGCATGAACCGCCGCACCCGCATCGTCGCCGCGTCGACGACCCAGAGGCCGTTGCTCATCATGTCGGCGACGTAGAAGGTGCGCCCGTCCGGGCTCAGGCGTACGTCCTGGGGCATGGAACCCGGCCTGAGCGCGATGTACTTGACGATCCGCTCGCCGGCGACGTCCAGCACGGCCATGCGGGCGGAGAACTCGCAGGAGACCAGCGCCCGGCGGCCGTCGGCGGTGAAATCCATGTGGTTGAGCCCGGGGCAGCGCGCATGCGCCGAGTGGAGCAGGCGCATCGTGTGCGGATCGCGGAAGTCGAGGCGCTGGAGCCGTTCGGCGACGACGATCGCGCGCCGGCCGTCGGGGGTGAAGTAGAGGTTGTAGGGGTCCGCAACCGGGATGGGCTTCCCATTTCTGCCCGTGCGCGGATCGATCGGCGTGAGCGTGTTGCCTTGGTCGCTGTCGACCCACAGCGTGCGCAGGTCGTATGACGGCGTGACGTGCTGGGGCTCGGCGGGGACGCGGAAGCGGCGCAGGACCTTGAACGTGCGCTGGTCGATCACGTCGACCGCGTTGCCCCTCGTCTCCGGCACGTACACCCGTGCGAGCGCTCCGCGCGTGGCCGCCGAGAACGCCTGCGGGGCGGCGGCGCCGTAGACGTTGCGCGCGGGGCCCCGGGAGGTGGTCGGCGTCGCGCTGGGGCTGACCGGGGTGAGGGCAAGGACAGCGCTGGTGGCATGGCCTGCGCTGTCGCGGCCGCCCACGAGCAGGACCCGCCCCGGCAGCGACGCGGCACCCATGTCCGACAGTGGCTGCGGCAGCGCCCCGGCGTCGCGCACGCGGCCCGTCGCCGGATCCACGGTGAGGATCGATCGCAGCTGTCCCCCGGCGCGATCGCGACCGCCGACCACGAGCATGGCGCCCCCCAGGGTCGCCCCCGCCGCGTGGCTGATCGGCACCGGCAGGCGGCCGATCCGCTTGACGCGGCGCGTGGCCGGGTCGAACGCCACCACGTCGTCCAGGGCGCCCGTGCCGGGCGTTCCACCTGCGATCAGCACCTTGCCGCCGACCGCCGCCACCGCGGCATAGCGCGCCGCGTGCGGGAGCCGCGCGACGACGTGCGCGCGGCCGCCCGGCTGCCAGGCGACGATCGTGTCGAGCGGGCGCGCGCCGTCATACCCGCCGACCACATAAGCCGTGCCGCCGACCGCGGTCGCGGAGACGTCGGAGGCCTGCCGCGGCAGGGTCCCGGCCTGATGACTGCCGCCGGGCGCGACGGCGAGGATCCGATCGCTCGTGGTGCCCCCGTCGCCGCCGCCGAAGAGGTACGTCGTGGCGCCGATCGTGGCGGCGGCAGCATCGTGCACCGCGGCGTCCAGACGGCCCGCGACGGTGGCGCGGCCACCCGCATCCACAGCGAGCACATCGGCGACCGACGCGGTCACGGCGTCGAGGCCTCCGATCGCGCGCGCGCCCGCGCCGGCCCTGGTGGTCGCCGGGTCCTGCAGGGGAGCAGGGAGGCGGCCGATGGGCGCGGCGCGGACGTGGAGCGCCGCGGGGTGCGGGCGCGTCGCTCCGCGCGCAAGATGCCCTCTCGCAGTCACCGCATTGGTGGCCGTGTTCGCCGCCGTCCCGCCGCATCCCGCGAGGGCGGTCACGCAGGCGACGGCGATCCAGCGACAGGACAACACGGACAGGATCAGGTTCCCCGCCTGAAGCTCTCCTGAAAGCCAGGTTGCCCGCGGAGCAGTACGATACGCAACCATGCGGTTGCTCATCCTCGGAGGAACCAGGTTCCTCGGACGCCATGTCGCCGATGCCGCGCTGAGCGCCGGCCACGAGGTGACGCTGTTCACGCGCGGCGTCACGAACCCGGGCCTGTTTCCCGAGGCCGAGCACCTGCACGGCGACCGCGACGGGGACCTGGGCGCGCTCGCCGGTCGCGCGTGGGATGTCGTGATCGATCCCTCGGCGTACGTGCCACGGGTGGTCGCCGCATCGACGCAGGCCATCGCCGCCGAGCACTACGTCTTCATCTCGAGCATCTCCGTCTATGCGCGGATGCCCGAGATCGGGACGCGCGAGGACGCCGCGGTCGAGCAGGTTCCGCGAGATAGCGAGAACGTCGCCGAGCACTACGGCGGGCTCAAGGCGCTCTGCGAGCAGGTCGTCGCCGAGCGCTTTCCCGATAGCCACCTGAACCTCCGCGCAGGGCTCATCGTCGGCCCGCACGACTACACCGGGCGCTTCACCTACTGGGCACGTAGGACCACGATGCCCGGGCCCGTCCTTGCGCCGGCGCCTGCAGACCGTCCGGTCCAGCTGATCGACGTGCGCGACCTCGCCGACTGGATCGTGCGGGCGGCGCAGGAGCGCGTCACCGGCACGATGAACGCCATCGGCGAGCCCTTCGCGTTCGCCCGGATCCTCGACGGCGCCGACGTGACGTGGGCGCCACCGGAGTGGCTGCTCGAGCAGGGCGTGGAGCCGTGGGTCGAGCTCCCGATCTGGCTCGGGACCGACCCCGAGTTCCACGGCTTCCTCGCGGCCGACAGCTCCCGTGCACGGGCCGCGGGCCTGCGCGCGCGGCCGCTGGCCGACACGATCGCCGACACACGGGCCTGGGCGAAGGAGCTTCCCTTCCCGGGTGAAGCGGGCCTCACGGGCCAGCGCGAGCGCGCGTTGCTCGCCGCGCTCGCGGCGCGGGCGGCGGGCTCGTAGATAGAAGGGCCCCGCCGGAGCGGGGCCCTTCCTTAGCAAGCCGGTAAGCCGGATTCTGTCGT
>JAWVFZ010000263.1:0-3329 GCA_033855555.1 Solirubrobacteraceae bacterium | reverse complement strand
AGGCGCCCGGGGAGCGCACCAGCTGCGTCACGACGACGCGCTCGGTGCCGTTGATGATGAACGTGCCGCGCTCGGTCATCCACGGGAAGTCGCCCATGAACACCGACTGCTCACGGATCTCACCGGTTTCGTGGTTGATGAAGGCGACCGTGACGGTCAGCGGGCGCGAGTAGGTGAGGTCCTTCTCGCGACACTCGTCGATGGAGGCCGTGGGCTCGTCGAAGACGAACTCGCCGAACTGCACGGCCAGGTGGCCGGTGTAGTCCTCGATGGGGGAGATGTCATCGATGGTCTCTCTGAGACCACCGTTCTCCGTGTCGGTCAGCCACGCAAACGAGCGGCGCTGGATGTCGATCAGGTTGGGGACGTCAAGGGACTTGTTCAGGCGCGCGAACGAGCGGCGCGTCCGTGGAACGTCAACACGAGGCAAGACGGCGACTCCTCAAGGGGTCGGAACGGACGGAAGGAGGGGGGCGCGGTCGCCGAGGCGAAGCGCGACCAGCCAATCTAGCACAGCGGCATGCTGTGCCCTGCCGAGGGCTTTCAGCGCTCACGGACCCCGTCCGGTCCCCCTCGTATGTGGCGTGAGGAACGTGCTACTGGACGGCTTCGACTATTGGCTGAGGGCCGCAGTGTAGCGACCATGCGGGGAGGCGGCTAGTGTCGCCCGCCGTGACCCGGAGGCAGACCCAGATGCTCCTCGCGCTCGCCGCGCTGTGGGGCGGGTCGTTCCTGTTCATCAAGGTCGCGGTCGACGAGCTCGGGCCGGTGGCGCTCGCCTGCGGGCGGGTGTTGCTGGCGGCTGCGGCGCTCGTCGTCCTCACGCGCGCACGCGCGAGAGGAACCCGCCCACCCTGGAAGTGGGTGGCGCTGGGGGCGATCAACGCCTCGGCGCCGTTCGTGCTGATCGGCTTCGCCGAGGGGCGCATCGGGGCGTCGCTGGCGGCGATCCTCAATGCGGCGACGCCGCTGTTCAGCGCGCTCGTGGCGGGCGATCCGCTGACGCGCCGCCGGCTGGCCGGGCTGGTGACCGGGATGGGCGGCGTCGCGCTGGTCGTCGGGCTCGCGCCGGTCGACCTGTCGGGGCACTTCCTGGTCGGAGCCGCCGCCTCGCTGGGAGCCGCGCTCTGTTACGCGATCGGCACCACCTACGTGCGGCGGTCGTTCTCGGGCATGGCGCCGGCGACCCTGGCGCTCGGCCAGCAGCTCGGGGCGGGCGTCGTGCTGCTGCCGTTCGTCGCGCTCGCCCCGCCCCACGCGCCCAACGCAGGCGACCTCGCGGCGCTGGCGGCGCTGGCGATTCCCTGCACAGCGGTCGCTTACCTCCTGTACTTCCGGCTCGTCGCGCAGGTCGGGCCGACGTCGACGCTGACCGTGACGATGCTCGTCCCGGTCTTCGGCGTCCTCTGGGCCGCGGTGTTCCTCGGCGAGCATGTCGGGATCGGCACGATCGTCGGCGGCGTCGTGGTTCTCGGCTCGGTGCGGCTCGTCACCGGCCAGGCAGCGCCGGATAGAGCGCGCGAAAGCGCGCCAGCGGCTCCGTGAGGTCCCAAGCGGGCTCGATCGTCGCGGTGGGGCGCACCCGCGACGCGGCCTCGGCGACCGAGGCGAATGTCCCCGCGCCGACGCCGGCCAGCAGGGCCGCGCCGTAGGCGGCGCCCTCGTCGACCGCCACCCGCTCGACCGGAAGCTCGAGCGCGGACGCCACCACGCGCAGGAAGAGGTCGCTCGCCGCGCCGCCGCCGGAGGCCCGCGCCACGGTCGCGTCGACGCCGAGCTCGCGCAGCAGGTCCAGCGAGTCGCGCAGCCCGAAGGCCACACCCTCGATCACCGCCCGGGCCAGCGCGCCGCGATCGTGGCGCAGCGAGAGGCCGGCGAACGCGCCGCGCGCCTCCGGATCGGCATGGGGAGTGCGCTCGCCCGCGAGGTAGGGCAGGAACGTGAGCCCCTCCACCCCGGGCTCCCACGGCTCGGCCTCCGCCATCAGCTCGCCGTAGGGCGCGCCTCCGGTGACGTCGCGCAGCCAGCGCAGCGCGCCGCCGGCGCTGAGCATCACGCCCATCGCGTGCCAGGCGCCGGGCACGGCGTGACAGAAGGCGTGAACGCGCGCGGCGGGGTCGGCGGCGAATTCCGGCAGGGCGGCGAAGACGACCCCGGAGGTGCCGAGCACGACCGACAGGGGCCCGCCCGCCTGTGTCACGCCGACCCCGACGGCGCCCGCCGCCTGGTCTCCCCCGCCGGCGACGACCGGGACCCCTTCCCAGGCGCCGGTCGGCTCCGGCGACTCCAGGGCCTGCGGCAGGATCGCGGCATCGAGCTCGAGCGTCTCCATCAGCGGGGCGCTCCAAGCCCGCGCGCCGACATCGAAGAGCAGCGTCCCGGAGGCGTCGCTGACATCGGTGGCGCGCTCCCCCGTGAGCCGCAGGCGGACGTAGTCCTTGGGCAGCAGCACCGATCGGATCTGCGCGAAGAGCTCCGGCTCGTGCTCGCGCATCCACAGCAGCTTCGGCGCCGTGAAGCCCGCAAGCGCGCGGTTGCCGGTGAGCGCGACGAGGCGATCGAACCCGACCAGCTCCTCGATGAGCTCGCACTGGCGCTGCGTGCGACCGTCGTTCCACAGGATTGCCGGACGCAGCACGCGGTCGGCGGAGTCCAGCGCCACGAGCCCGTGCATCTGGCCGCTGAGCCCGATCGCGGCGGGCTTGACGCCGAGCGCCGCGAGCGCCTCCTGCGTCGCGCGCCACCAGTCCTCGGGGTCCTGCTCGGCCCAGCCCGGGCGCGGCGTGCTGAGCGGGTAGCTCGCCTGCGCCCGGGCCAGGACCTCACCGGAGGGCGACACCGCCAACGCTTTGACGGCGGTCGTCCCCACGTCTATGCCGACGAGCGTCCCGATCACGCTCCCAGCGCCGCGTACACCAGCTCGTAGGCCGCGACCGCGTCCTTGCGCTCCTGGCAGGCGCGCAGCGCGGGCTCGTCGATCCGTCCCGCGACCTCGTCGATGAAGCGCCACTGCAGGACGCTGCGGCGCACGGCGCCGACCTGGTCCTCGGTGTAGGGATAGAGGTCCATCCCGAGCCGCTCGCCGTTGGCGCCATAGTTGGCCCGGCGCAGCTCCAGCGCGACCTCCAGCGTCTCCATGAAGGCCGTCGCGCCGACCATGTTGTCGTCGTCGAACGTGCCCCAGCCGGAGTTCGCGTGCTGATGGCCGAGCAGCCCCTCGGCGGCGAGCAGCGCGACGTACTCGCCCAGGTTCTCGCCGTTCATGATCAGGTGCTGCCAGTCCATGTTGACCTGGACGTTGTCGATCCCCTGGGCGCGCAGCTTGTGGA
>JAWVFZ010000262.1:0-6874 GCA_033855555.1 Solirubrobacteraceae bacterium | reverse complement strand
CCCCAACGGAGGAAGCGATGAGACGAACGATCACGGCAGCAGGCGTGGCCGCACTGGCGGCGCTCGCCCTGGCCGCCCCTGTGCAGGCGGCCGAGCACACGCAGAACCTGCAGTTCGGCGCGACCCTGCTAGATCAGCCCAAGGGCCAGCCCTGGGCGGTGAACCTGAACATCAACGCCGTCCTCGCGATGTCGGACGGTGGCCTCGCGCCGCCCCTGCGTCACGTGAGCTTCCAGTTCCCCGCCGGCGCGAAGGTCAACGCCGACAAGTTCCCGACCTGCAATCCGACGACAGTCGCCGACTCGCTGAAGTGCCCGCGGGCATCGATGCTCGGCAACGGCCTGGCCAAGGTCGACGCTCGCCCGCTGCTCAACAACGTCGACGCGCAGCTGAAGCTGTTCAACGGCCCCGGCAACGCGAAGAGCCGCAAGCTGATCCTGACGGCCAGCACGGAGGACTCGGGCATCGAGATCAACCTCGTGCTTCCCGGCACGCTCAAGAAGGTCAGCGGGCGCTACTCGTACGCCTTCGACCTCGACATCCCGGAGATCATCGCGGTCAGGGGTGCGCCGCCCGTCGCGATCAACGGGTTCAACGTCGACGTCGGCGGCCGGACGAAGAAGAAGGGCAAGAAGATCTCCTACATCGAGGCGCCCACGAAGTGCCCGGCCGGCGGCTGGCCGTTCTCGGGGACGTTCACGTTCGGCGACGGCGCGCTGCCGCTGCTGGCTTCGCGCCTGGACTGCACGCTGAAGACGGTCAGCGCCTGAGGGGAGGCCTGCGCGCGGTGGGGGAGGCCACCGCGCGCCGTCTTCGCGTCACTTGCCGAACGGCGAGCCGGTGTCGTCGATCGGAGGGGTCGTCGTCGTCGGCGTCGTGGTCGTCCCGCCGCTTCCACCGTCGCCGTTGGACGGCGTCGCCACGACCTTGAACGTCATCTGGTTGCGACCTGGCTCGAGGACGTCGGTGTTGCCGGCGCCGTCGGTCGCGGTCACGTCAACGGTGTAGGAGCCGGTCCCGAGCGCCACCGGAAGCGAGTAGCGGAACGTCGCGTCGCCGGCGATGGTTCGCCACGGGACCTTCGAGCAGACGTACTTCACGAGGTAGTTCTTCGGGGGGGAGATGGACAGGCAGGCGGCGACCTTCGTCTTGGTCTTCTTGACGACCTTCTTCTTGCTGCACTGCTTCTTCTTCTTGCCCTTGACCTTGCGGCAGACGCGCTTGTACGTCGTCTTCGTCGTCGTCTTGGTGATTGTCCCCGCGGCTTTGCTGAACCGCAGCCGAACCGTCTTGATCCCTGACGGGTCGGGCGTGATGCTCCCGACGATGTCCTCGGGAGCGTCAAGCGTCGTGATGCTCGATCCGTTGGTGAACCCCAGTACAGCGACCGTCGGCGCTGTTTGGTCGGGGCTGCCGCAGAAACCGTCGTTGCCTGCGTGGATGCACGGCGGATCGATCGGCGTGGTGTCGGGCTTCGGCGGCACCTGGACCGTGTGTGACTGGGAGGCGGCCGAGCTGCCGGCACAGGAGATCGTCTGCCCGGTGAACACCGGCTGTGCGGAGCAGCCCTCCGCGTCGGTCACCGTCAGGGTGACCGCGTAGCTCCCGGGCTGCGCGTAGGTGTGCGCCGGACTCGCCTCGTCCGAGGTGGCGCCGTCGCCGAAGCTCCAGTGCCACTTCGCGATCGAGCCGTCGGCGTCGTTCGCGAGGGTGCCGAGGAAGTGGGTGTCCGATTCGGCGGGCGAGGGGACGGGCTCGAACGTCGCGACCGGGGCGAGGTTCGGCGACACGGCGATTCCCACCGACTGCCCAGGGGTCGTGACATCGGTGCCGCGTGATGTCAGCGCCGCCGTCGTCGAGAAGGCGAAGGCCGAGACCCCGGCAGTGTCTGCGACGTACGCGGACTTTCCGTCGGGGCTGATCGCGACCGCGCTCGCCCCTGCCAGGCCGGTCGTGTCGCCCGGCGAATCAAGCGACCCGTCCGTGCCGACGAGGAATCGCGAGATGGTTCCCGCCGTCGGGTTGGCGACGAGCAGCCGCCCGCCGTCGGGTGAGATTGCAATCCCCGCGGCGCCGTCGTCGGCGAGATACGGCGAATCGGTCAGCGGCGCCAGCGTTCCCGCCGCTGCCACGGAGAACCCGCTGACGTTGTCGTCGCCGGCGTTCGCGACGTAGACCCTGGATCCGTTCGGGGCGACGGTCATCGCCCCGGGACCGGCCCCTGTGTCGGCCACGGCAAGCGGCAGTGACGACAGGCTCGCGCCGGCGCCGATCGCGAACACGGCGAGCTTGTTCGTGGTGCCGTAGGCGACGAACAACAGGGTCCCGTCGGGACTCACGGCGACGCCGTCAGGCCCCTGGCCGGCGAGCGTCGCGCCGGCGAGCGGTGGCGAGCCGAGATGGCCGAACTGATCGATCGTGAAGCCCGAGACGCTTCCCGATGGGTTGGCCGAGAACAGCATCGAACCGTCCGGCGTCACGGCAAGGGCGGCTGGGCCGGCCGCGCTGATCACCTGCGGCGAGTCCGCGGACAGCTCTCCCGAGAAGGGGTCGACGTCGTACCCGCTGATCGTGGTGCCGCCTGAGTTTGCGACGAACAGCCGCTTGCCGTTCGGCGTCAGGACCACGGCCTTGGGCGCCGCCCCCGTGGTCGGGGGCGTTCCGAACTGCGCGATGCCGCCGCCCGGAGCGACCTGCAGCACCCTCATGTGTCCGGTGGCCTCGGAGGCGTAGACGGTCCGGCTGGCCGCTGCGACGGGCGCTGTCGCAAGCGCGAGCGCGAAACCGGCGGCAAGGGCAACCGGCATGGAGCGGTGGATGTGCGGAGACAGCGCGGGGTCCTTCCCAGAGCGCGCCTCCCAGCGGCCGCGCCGAGCCTACCAGCGGGCGAGCGAACCGGCCAGCGTGCGAGCCGACCGGTCACGCCTGCTTGCTTCTGCAGATCCCATGCGGTTAGGGTCGCCCGGCGGGAAGCGCTGGAGAGGCACGTTTTGGTCGAGTACCAGGCGGTCCAGGCCTCACGACCGCGCCTCTGGCGGCGGTTGGCCGCGCTTTGCGTCTCGGCATGTGCGACGGCGTTGATCGCGGCGCCCGCAGCGCTTGCGATCGTGCCGCCGGACATCTCCGCATCGAGCATCGACTGCGTCGACAGCGACGGAGGCGCCCTTCGCAACGGCGACGACCTCGCATGCAACCTCACCGCCGCGATGGCAACGGGCACCGAGAACGCGAACATCATCGCGACGGTGACATTGCCTGGCAACGTCGGGTTCGCCTCGGCCGCCCCTCCGGCCACCTATGACATCCCGACGCGAGTGATCACGTTCGGCGAGCAGGCCCTCGGGCTCACGTTCTCCCCGCAGACGAACTCTGTCGGGTTCCATGTCACGGCCGGTCCCGGACTGGCCGCCGGAACGCCTATCTCGATCTCGGCGAACATCACGGCGGTCGGAGACCTGGACGGGGTGACGGACGAGCAAACGGTCAACTCCCCGGCCGTGCTGGTTTCGGCGCTCGCCGCAGATCTCGCAGACAGCGCGGTGGGGTGCTCCGACGTCAATGGCGGCACGCTTCTCCCCGGCGAGCTCGTCTCATGCCAGCTCGACGTCGTCAACGCGATCGGGCACGAAGACGCGACATCCGTGAGCGCCTCTCTGGCGATCGGAGGGGCGGCCTGGCTGCTCGGCGGTGACAACACGGGCCCCGGTTCGACGAGCTTCGGGGACAGCGATCTCGGCGCCGTCGCCGCGGGCGGCTCGAAGAGCGTGAGCGCGACGTTCGCCGTGCCGACGACGGCGCTCGGCGGAGCGCTCGTCACGGCGACCGGACTGATCGCCGGGCTGAGCACCCCGAGCAGCTCCCCGATCTTCCTCAGCCGCTTCGGCGCGTCGCTCGTCGTCGCTCCCGGGCCCGCGAACCTCCTGCTCAGCACACTGGTCTGCCGCGACAGCAACGGCGGCGTGCTCCTTGCGGGTGACGATCTGACGTGTACGGCGACCGTGGCGCCGGCCATCGGCCGTGAGGATGTGCAGGGCTCCGCGGTCACCATCGAGATCCCCGAGAACGCGCGCTACGTCAGCGGAGGCGACAGCCACGACGCCACCTCGGTGCTGCTTGGCCCGGCGTCGCTCGGCGACGTCGCTGCCGGTCACTCACAGGATGCCTCGTTCCACCTGAAGGTCGCCGACGGGACGCCGGTCGGCGCGCTGCTCCAGCCGCTCGGGACGCTCACCGCGACAAGCGTTCCGCTCGGCGGCCCGATCCAGCAGCCGCTCACCGGGCAGTTGCTGATAGTCGGCAAGGAGGTCGTGGTCCCGGGTGAGTCGCCGACGATCCCCGACGTGCCTGCATCCGGGCCGCCCGCGGTGATCCCGCCCGCGGTCGTGGCCACGAGTTACAAGCTCAAGGCCAAGACCATCCGGATCAAGCTGCGCGCCGTTACGGGCAGGAAGAGCTTCGTCTACGTCAAGAAGCACGTCACCCGAACCCCGAAGGGGACCGGGAACCTCGTCAAGAAGGTGACGGTCCCGAAGAAGGGCAAGTGGGCGCCGAAGCGCGGCAAGGTCAAGATCAAGGGGACGAGGCTGACCTACACCCTGAAGAAGGGCAAGCAGGCAAAGGACACGTTCCACTACACGGTCACCGATCCCGCCGGCAAGAAGGCCACCGGCACCGTGATCGTGAGCAGGCAGAAGAAGGCGAAGAAGAAGTAGCTGTTGCTACGCGACGGCGCGGGCCAGCGCCATCCGCGAGGCGACCGCGCAGAACGCCTTGACCACCCGCGGGTCGAACTGCGAGCCGGCGCAGCGCTGCAGTTCGGTGAGCGCGCTTGTGCGGTCGGTTCCGCGGCGGTAGGGGCGGTCGGTGACCATCGCGTCGTAGGCGTCGCAGACGCTGATGATGCGGGCGCCGAGGGGGATGGCCTCGCCGGCGAGGCCGTCGGGGTAGCCGTCGCCGTCCCAGCGCTCGTGGGAGGAGCGGACCAGGCGACCGACGGCGCGCAGGGCGGGGACGCTGAGCAGGAAGCGCTCGCCGATGAGCGTGTGGCGCTTCATGTAGTCCCATTCCTCGTCGTCGAGGGCGCCGGGCTTGTGGAGGATCGACTCGGGGATCGCGATCTTGCCGACGTCGTGCAGCTCGGCGCCGTTGACGATCTCGGGAAGCTCCTCCTCCGGGATGCCGAGCTCGCGCGCGACCTCCCGGGCGAGGGCGCCGACGTCGAGGACATGGTCGTGCAGGTCGGGTTCGCGCTCCGCGAGGACGCGGACGAGCAGGTCGCGCGTCTGCGAGGACGCGCTCACCGGGCGGGCGTTCTTGACGGCGTACATGCGCTGGTCTGCCAGGCGCAGGGCGGCGGTGGCGGCGGAGGCCTCGAACGGGACGCGGGCGCAACCGTGGGAGCAGTCGACCGTGAAGCCCGATCCGTCCTCGCGCAGGGCGGGGGAGATGGCCGCCAGGTCGGTGCCGTCTGGCAGCAGCGCACAGAACTCGTCGCCGCCCATCCGGTAGGCGAGTCCGCCCGCCGCGCGGGTAGCCTCCTCGAGCGCCGCGCTGAGGCGGATCAGGAGCGAGTCGCCGGCGGCGTGCCCGAACGAGTCGTTGTAGTGCTTGAAGCCGTCGAGGTCGAAGATGGCGACGAGCATCGGCCGCTTGTCGGCGAAGACCTCGTCGAGATCGCGCATCAGCTTGCGCCGGTTGCCGAGGCCCGTGACCGCATCGATCAGCGCCTCGCGCTGGCTGGTCTCGAGGACGTCGGCGTAGTCGCGGAACGTGAATCCCAGCCGGATGACGACGGCGAGGATCGCGAGGACGTCGAGCGCGCGCGCGACGCCGTTGACCGGGTCGATGAATCCGTACGCCTGCAGGCCGACGGCGACGAGGCCGAACGCGATCGGCACCGTGAACATGCGCCGCTCCAGCCGCTCGACGCGAAGCCGCCCAGCCGGCTGCCAGGCGGCGAGACAGATGAGGAGCGTGCCCAGGACGTAGGGGATGTTCTGCGCCTGGCTCGGCGTCCACGTCCCGTCGGCAGCTGAGACCAGGTATTGCGCGTCGCCGCCGGCAAGCCCGATGAAGCCGAGTGCGATCAGGCCGAAGGTGCGGTCCAGGCGCCAGCCCTCGGCCGACGCCACGACGACGACGAAGCCGACGAGCAGGCAGTCGAGCAACGGATACGCGATGGCGACGACGTCCTGGCTGTGAGCGGCGCTGAGGGCGGGATCGAAGGCGAAGGCCGCGGCCGCGGCAGCGACCGCCAGCGCGCCGACCGCGCCGTCGAGCCATGCCGACTTGCGCGCGATCCCGCGCGCGTGCATGAGCGCCGCGACGCCCGCGAGATCGACCACGTACAGGCCAAGCCAGAGGACGTCGGCCGACGAGGGGAACGTCGCCGTCGAGCCGCCGAGGAAGACCTGGAACACGATGCCGCCGGCGACATAGAAGACCCAGCCGATGGCGAAGAGCGACCAGGCGAGTCGCTCGTGCGGCACCTGCACGGCGCGTACCCCGCACAGCACGGCGCCGACTGCGAAGGCGAACCACAGGTACCAGTCCTGCGCCCAGGTGCCGTCGAACCCGCCGGAGACGTCGATCGCGAGCAGGATGAGGACGGCCGCCATGACGACGGCGACCGCGCGCGGGAGGGCTATCCGAGCCAGAGCAGGGATACCCGAGTCGTCGGCCGCCGGCGGCCCCGACTTGAGCGCTAGAGCGCCACGAAGACCGACTTGGTCTCGAGGTACGCGTCCAGGCCGTCGCGGCCGTGCTCGCGGCCGATCCCGGAGGACTTGAAGCCGCCGAACGGCGCTGCGGGGTCCGAGGCGCTCCAGGTGTTCACGTACACCGACCCGGCGCGCAAAAGCGCGGCAAGCTTGTG
>JAWVFZ010000261.1:0-8900 GCA_033855555.1 Solirubrobacteraceae bacterium | reverse complement strand
GTTACCCACGTGTTACTCACCCGTTCGCGGCTCTGCCCCAGGGCAAGCCCTGGTTCGTCGCTCCACTTGCATGTGTTAAGCACGCCGCCAGCGTTCGTCCTGAGCCAGGATCAAACTCTCCGTGAAGTGAACTACTGGCGGCCGACCCGAGGGCCGACTGCCGTCACAGAGCGTTCGTCTTGACATGTATGAGGTGCCACGTACACCGCGGCGACCTCGGTCAGACGGGTCAATTCATGCCCTCCCACGCCCGCTGGCGAGCGAGGAGGGTCGGACTTGGACATCTCACGGTCGATGTGATGACCGTGCGATGCGCATGCTGTTGAGTTTTCAAAGACCGTCGCGCCCGTTCGGGGAAGGGGATTCCTTCTCAGCGAGGCGCGCTCAGGCGAGGCTTCCGCCTGAGTGCGGACCGGGAACTGTAGCACCCGGCGGGCCGGCTCGAAAGCTTCTCGAGGCGGCGACCGAGGGTGAGTATAGGACTTCGGCGCCGGGAAGCCTGCGCTCAGCTGACCTGGACGCGCCGGAACTGGCGCTTGCCGACCTGCAGAACGCGGCCGTCCAGCTCAGAGGCCTCGATGTCCAGGGCGTTCAGCGGCGTCCCGTCGAGCTTGACGCCGTTGCCAGACAGTAGCCGCCGCGCCTCGGATCGGGAGACCCCGAAGACCTCGGCGAGCACCGCGGGCAGATGGGCGGCGCCGGCGGGCAGGCGCAGGACCTCCACGTCATCCGGGACGCCGTGGTCGATGTGCACGCGGTCGAAATGCTCTTCGGCTGCCCCGGCGGCCTCGGCCGTATGGAAGCGCTCGACGATCGCGCGGGCAAGCCCGCGCTTTGCGTCTCGCGGGAGCGTGCCCTCAGGCGGTGGCTCGATCGCGAGCAGGTCGAACCACGACGCGATCGCCTCGTCGGGGATCCGCAGCGTCTTGCCGTACTGCTCCTCGGGCGGATCGGTCACCCCGATGTGGTTGCCGAGCGACTTGGACATCTTGTCGCTGCCGTCGGTGCCGACGAGGATCGGCATGGTCAGGACCGCCTGCTCGGGCTTGCCATAGGCGCGCTGGATGTCGCGGCCCAGGAGCAGGTTGAACGTCTGGTCGGTGCCCCCGAGCTCGATGTCGGCGTCGATCGCGACCGAGTCGTAGCCCTGCAGCAGCGGGTAGAGCGTTTCGAGGATGGAGATCGGCTCGCCCGCCCGGTAGCGCTTGGCGAAGTCGTCGCGCTCGAGGATCTGGGCGACGGTCGGGATGCGCGCGAGCGCGAAGAACTGCTCCATCGTCATGTCGAGCCATTCGCCGTTGAAGCGGACCTCGAGGAGCTCCGGGTCGTCGCGCAGCACGTGGAAGGCCTGCTCCTGGAACGTGCGCGCGTTGGCGTCGATCTCCTCGCCCGTCAGCACGGGGCGTGTCGACGAGCGTCCCGACGGGTCGCCGACGCGCGCGGTGTAGTCGCCGATGATGAGCACGACCTTGTGCCCGAGGTCCTGGAACTCGCGCAGCTTCTGCAGGACGACGGTGTGGCCGAGGTGGATGTCGGGCGCCGTGGGGTCGATGCCGAGCTTGACCCGCAACGGCCGGCCGAGGCCGAGCTTGCGCTCGAGCTCGCCCCGCGGCAGCGCGTCGGCGGCGTTGCGCGCGAGGAACGAGGCGGGGGAATCCATCCGGGCCAATGCTAGATTGCCGGGTCGAGGCCGCGCCCGCCGCCCGCGCGGCCCTCTCCCTGGGCGCCTCGCGCGCGCACTGCTGCATGAGCGACGCTGACGTCACATCTCTGCCCGTGCCGCCCAACGGCGGCCGACCCCGGATCAAGAAGCTGCGGCTTCTCGGGATCCTGCTGCCGATAGGCGCCCTCGCGATCGTCTCGACGGTGTTCGGGATGATGATGGCCGTCGCGAGCGACCTGCCGAGCCTCACGGCGGCCCAGCAGCTGCGTCACGCGCGCAACTCGGTCCTGTACGACCGCAACCACCGGCAGCTCGGGATCCTCACCAGCAACGAGAACAGGATCCTCGTCCCCTACGAGGACATCGCGTCGTCGATGCGCTTCGCCGTGATCGCGATCGAGGACAAGCGCTTCTTCCAGAACTCCGGTGTGGACCTGCGCGGCATCGGCCGCGCGTTCGTGCAGGATCTCATCGCCCAGCGATCCGCCCAGGGCGGGTCCACGATCACGCAGCAGTTCGTCAAGAACGCGCTCAAGGCCCAGGGCAACCGCACCGTGTTCCAGAAGCTGCGCGAGGCGGCGCTGGCCTACCACCTGACGAGGAAATGGTCCAAGGAGGACATCCTCACCAACTACCTCAACTCGATCTACTTCGGCAACGGGGCCTACGGGATCGAGTCGGCGGCGCGCACGTACTTCGGCATGGATCCCAACCACCACGGGTGTGGGCTCACGAGCGACCGGCCCTGCGCCAAGGAGCTGCAGCCGTGGGAGTCGGCGCTGCTGGCGGGCATCATCGCCTCGCCGAGCGCGTTCGACCCCGTCGCCCACCCGGTCGCGGCCAAGCGCCGGCGCGATCTCGTCCTCCAGAACATGCTGGCCCAGGGACGCCTCACGCGATCGGAGTACGACGACGCGCTCCAGCAGCCGCTGTGGTCGGGTCAGCTCGACCCGCCGCGCGTACGCACGCTTGCGCCGTACTTCACGACGTGGGTGCGCCAGCAGCTCATCGACCGCTTCGGGCCCGAGAAGGCGTTCGAGGGCGGCTTGGAAATCGACACCACGCTGGACCTCCAACTACAGCAGGCCGCCGAGAACGCGGTGAACCGGTACCTCGCCTACCCGGGCGGACCGACGGCGTCGCTGGTGGCGATCGACAACAAGACCGGCGAGGTACGTGCGATGGTCGGCGGCCGCGGCTACGAGGGCCAGCCGTTCAACATCGCGACCCAGGGACAGCGCCAGCCCGGCTCGTCGTTCAAGCCGTTCATCCTCGCCCAGGCCATGCGGGAGGGCCTGAGCCCCAACACGCTGTTCCCCTCGCGCCGGCGCGACTTCATCGTGCCGGGCACTCACGGCAAGGAGCACTTCCCCGTCAACAACTTCGAGAGCTCCTACGCCGGCGTTCGATCGCTCGGCCAGGCGCTGACCTACTCCGACAACAGCGTGTACGCCGCGGCGGGCATCAAGGTCGGCACGAAGAAGGTCGCGCGCCTCGCGCGGCGGATGGGCATCCGCACGCCGGTCTCGCACAACCTCGCCATGACGCTTGGCGGCCTGAAGGAGGGCGTGACGCCGCTGGACATGGCGCACGCGTACGAGACGTTCGCAGCCGGCGGCGAGCGCATCACCGGAACACTCGGCGCCAACAACGACGGCCCTGTCGGCATCACGAACGTCGAGAAGCTCAGCACCCACAAGCAGGTCGCGAAGAACACGCCGAAGAGGATCCGCGTGCTGAGCCGTAATCTCACCCAGCAGGAGGTCGCGGTCATGCAGACCGTGGTCTCCCAGGGCACGGCGACGCGCGCTGCCTACGGCGGCTTCGCGGCCGGCAAGACCGGTACGACCGAGAACTACGGCGATGCCTGGTTCATCGGCTTCACGGACCGGTGGACGATCGCCGTCTGGGTCGGCTATCCCGACGGCAACAAGTCGATGGCACACGACTTCGGTGGGGCGCCCGTGGAGGGCGGGACGTTCCCGGCGCAGATCTGGCACGACTTCGTCGTGGCGGGCAACTCGATCATGGACGCCCGTGACGCCGAGCGACTGGCGAAGCGCAACGCGATCCGCCAGCGGAAGGGCCTGCCGCCGCTGCCGTCCCCCACGTCGTCCGTCGCCGCGCCCGTGACCACCGCCCCCACGACGACGACGCCCTCCACCACTCCGACGACCACGCCGTCGACAACTCCGAAGGCGACACCCGCGCCGGCCGCACCCACGCCGACCACAACGCCCACGCCCACCCCCGGCACGGACACCACTGGCGGCGGCACGGCGCCTCCGACCGGCGGGACCGGCACCGCCGCGCCCGGCACGGGGTAGCGACGCCGGCTAGGCGGCCTGGACGGCGCCCGGCGGCCACGGCCGCGAGATGTGGCGCGTGCCCGCGGCGCAGAAGCGCCAGGGCAGGTCGGCCGCCTTCGTAATGCCGATCCGGGGCCCCGCAACGATGCGCGGGCGCGGGTGTGCGGCGATCGGCGGCCCGAGTTTGACGGGACCGTCCAGGAGATCGGTGCCGTTGAGCTCGAGTCCGACGCCGAGCGCCTGGGTCAGCTTGCCCGGGCCGGAGCACAGGCCTTCGTCGCCGATGTCGCCGCGTCGGCGGCGCATGAGCTCGAGGCCGTCGATGGGCTCGAGCGCCCGGATGAGCACGGCCGCCCCGATGCCCTCCGGCTCACAGACGACGTTGAGCAGCGAGTGGATGCCGTAGGAGAAGTAGACGTAGGCAGTGCCGGGCCGCCCGAAGAGTGGCGTCGTGCGCGCCGTGAGCCCGACGTAGGCGTGGCAGGCCGGCTCGGACTCGTGGTAGGCCTCGGTCTCGACGATCACGCCCGCGGTCTCGCCGTGGCGGATCGTGCAGCCGATCAGGTCGCGAGCGACCTCGACGACAGGGCGCCCGAGCCCTTCGCGGGTCAAGGGAGCAGTGCGCGCGCGGCCCCCAGTTGCTCGGCCACGCGCGCAGACGAGGTTCCGCCCTCGGAGACCTTCGACTCCAGCCAGGAACGCTGGGCAAGCACGTCGCGCACCTCACCGTCCAGGTGCGGGCTCGCCGAGTGCAGCTCCTCGTCGGTCAGATCGCCCAGGGCCCGGCCGGATTCGACCGCCGTTCGCACGAGGCCGGCGACGATGCCGTGACACTCGCGGAACGGCACGCCACGGCGCACGAGCAGATCGGCGATGTCGGTGGCCGCGATCAAGTCGTCTGCGGCCGCAGTCTGCATGCGCTCGCGCTGGAAGCGCGCGCCGGCGATCATTCCGCGCGCGGCGTCGAGCGCCATCTCCACGGTGTCGACCGTGTCGAACAAGTGCTCCTTGTCCTCCTGCATGTCCTTGTTATAGGTCAGCGGGAGCGCGTGCATGACGCCGAGCAGGGCCGTCAGGTGCCCGCTCACGCGCGGCGCCTTCGCGCGCAGCAGCTCGGCGGCGTCGGGATTCTTCTTCTGGGGCATGATCGACGAGCCGCTTGACCAGGCGTCCGGCAGCTCGACGAAGCCGAACTCCTGGCTGGCCCAGAGCACGAGCTCCGACCCCAGCCGCGAGAGGTGCATCGTGCAGGTGGCCGCGGCGCTCAGATAGTCCAGGACGAAGTCGCGGTTGGAGACGGCGTCGATCGAGTTGGGCGCGACCTCAGCGAAGCCCAGCGCTTCGGCGACCATGCCGCGGTCGGTGTCGAAGTTCACGCCCGCCAGCGCGCCGGCGCCCAGCGGTAGGCGCGAGCACTGCTCGGCGGTGAAGCGAAAGCGCGCGCGATCGCGCTCGAGCATCCAGACGTAGGCGAGCAGGTGGTGGCCCAGGTACACGGGCTGGGCGCGCTGCAGGTGGGTATAGCCCGGCAGCGGCCAGTCGGCGTGACGCTCGGCGGCCTCGATCAGCGCGGCCATCAGGGCCTCGACCTTCGCGACGGCGGCGAGCGCCGCCTCGCGCGTGAACAGCGACACGTCGGTCGCCACCTGGTCGTTGCGCGAGCGGGCCGTATGGAGCTTGCCTCCCACCGGGCCGGCCAGCTCGGTCAGCCGCCGTTCCACGGCCATGTGGATGTCCTCGTCGTCGGGCGCGAACGGGAACGTGCCGCCGGCGAGCTCGCGCTCGACGGCGTCGAGGCCTGCGAGCAGCGCGTCGCGGTCGTCCTCCGAGATGATCGCGCGCGCAGCCAGCATCGCCGCATGCGCGCGCGACTGGGCGATGTCCTGGGGCCACAGGCGCCGGTCGAACGCCAGCGAGGCGTTCATGCGCTGGAAGTTGGGGTCCTGGGGCTCGCTGAATCGGCTCACGCGCCGCGAGACTAGATCATCGCCCTAGTAGGCACTGAAGCCGTGCGCGAGCTGGGCGACCTGTGTGGCAAGGCCGAAGCCGAGCAGGTAGAGCGTGACGCCCCATGCGAACCAGGCGCCCGTCGGCTGGCCGTAGAATCGCCGGTCCCGGTCGCGGCGGTCCAGCAGCCAGACGTACGCGAAGCAGCACAGCCCCAGCGCCATCAACAGCCACGGCGAGCACTCCATGACGAGGTAGCGCAGGTCGACACGGAACTCCGAGGCGATGTCGCTCATCACCTCGTGCCACAGCAGGAATGGGAGCGCGAGCGCCACGGCGAAGCCCGCCGTTCCGACCCTGCGTGCACGGCGGCGGGCCAGCTGATCGCGCCCGAGGGGCCCGGAGGCCATGCGCTGAATTATGAACCTTCAAGGACCGCCTTCAAGGCCTTCGCCACCTGCTCGACCTGGCTCTGGGACAGCTCCGGAAAGAACGGCAACGCGACCGAGCGCGCGGCGACGCGCTCGCACACGGGGAACTGGCCCTCGCGATGGCCGAAGCGCTCGCGGTAATAGGACATCAGGTGGATCGCCGGCAGGTAGGGCTTGCTCTGCACCCCGTGCTCCCGCAGGGCGACGACGACATCGTCGCGCCCCGGGCCTCGCTCGGGCACCTGCACCACGTAGACGAACCAGCCGCGCCGGTCGCCGCCGCGCTCGTGGAGCGGCAGTTCGAGGCCTTCGACCCCCGCGAGCGCCTCGCCGTACCAGCCGGCGACGCGCTCGCGTGCGGCGAGCATCGCGTCCATCCGCTCGAGCTGGGCGATCCCCAGGGCGCACGCGATATCGCTCAGCCGGTAGTTGAAGCCCAACCGGTCGTGATCCAGCCAGCCCATGTCGGGCGCCCGGCCCTGGTTGCGCTCTGAGTCGATGCGCTCCTTCATCGCTGCGTCGCCCATCGTCACCATCCCGCCCTCGCCGGTGGTGAGCTGCTTGTTGGCATAGAAGCCGAAGACGGCCGGGTGGCCGCGGCCGCCGACGGGCGTGCCGTCGGCATGTGTCGCGCCGAGCGCCTCGCAAGCGTCCTCCACGATCGGCAGGCCGAAGGACTCGAACGCCGGCATATCGGCCGGGAACCCGAAGATGTGAACCGGGAGCAGCGCCGTCGTGCGCTCCGTGACAGCGGCGCGGGCGGCGCCGGGATCGAGGTTCAGCGTGACCGGGTCGATGTCCGCGAACACCGGTTTCGCCCGCTCGTAGATGACCGCATTGGACGAGGCGACAAACGAGAACGGCGACGTCACGACCTCGTCGCCGTCGGCCACGCCGACGGCGCGCAGCGCCAGGTGCAGCCCGGTCGTGCCGCTCGACACCGCGCTGGCGTGCCGAGCCCCCAGGCGAGCGGCGAAGGCCTCCTCGAAGGCGGGTACGCGCGAGCCCAGCGACAGCTGGCCCGAGCGCAGCACGTCGAGGACGAGCTCCTCCTCGCGGGCACCGATGACCGGTCGAGCAAGGGGGATCACACGTGAGACTGCGATCCGACCCGCCCCGGCTGCTCGGCGTACTCAAGCGAGTCCACCAGGGCCTGCCAGGACGCCGCGATGATGTTCTCGCTGACCCCGATCGAGCCCCACTCCTGGCGGCCGTCGGAGGAGTCGAGCAGGACGCGCGTGACTGCGTCGGTGCCCTTGGTCTCGTCGAGGATGCGCACCTTGAAGTTGACGAGCTCGATGTCCTTCAGATGCGGGTGGATCTCCCCGATGGCGTCGCGCAGCGCACGGTCCAGCGCGTGGACGGGGCCGTTGCCCTCGGCGGTGCGGACGTAGCGCTCGCCGTTGACCCAGATCTTGATGGTCGCCTCGGTCTCGACCTTGCCGTCGGCGCGCTTCTCGACGATGCAGCGCCACGACTCCAGGCGGAACAGCGGCTCGTATTCCCCCGCCTCCTTGCGCATGAGCAGCTCGAAGGAGCCGTCGGCGGCCTCGTAGTGGTAGCCCGCGTGCTCGAGCTCCTTGACGCGCTCCACGAGCCGGGCGCTGGCTGCATCGTCGAGGCCGATGCCGGCTACGGCCGCCTTCTCGGCGACGGTTCCCCTGCCGCTCAGCTCGGAGATCAGCAGCTCGCGCTGGTTGCCGACCAGCGCGGGGTCGACGTGCTCGAACGTCGACGCGTCCTCACGCACTCCCGCGACGTGCAGGCCGCCCTTGTGCGCGAACGCGAACTTGCCCACGTACGGCTGGCGCGGGTCCGGCGCGCGGTTGAGGAGCTCGTCGAAGTAGTGCGCCGTCTCGGTCAGCTTCGCCAGCCGGTCGAACGGCAGGATCTCGTGGCCCATCTTGAGATGCAGGTTGGCGATGATGGTCGTGAGGTTGGCATTGCCGGTGCGCTCCCCCACGCCGTTCGTCGTGCCCTGCACCTGCAGCGCGCCGGCCTCCACAGCCACCAGCGCGTTGGCGACGCCGCAGCCGGCGTCGTTGTGCGGGTGGATGCCGACGCGCACGCGATCGCTCAGCTCCGCCACGACCTTCGCTGTCGCCTCGGCGACCTGCCCGGGCATCGACGATCCGTTCGTGTCGCAAAGCGCGACCGTCTCGGCGCCGGCGTCCGCTGCGGCGGTCAGGCACTGCAGCGCGTACCCGGGATCCGCGCGCCAGCCGTCGAAGAAATGCTCGGCGTCATAGACCACGCGCTTGCCGTGCCCGACCAGGAACGCGACCGACGAGGCGATCATGTCGAGGTTCTCCTCGCGGGAGACCTTCACGACCTTCTCGAGATGCAGAGCCCACGTCTTGCCGACGAGCGTGCAGACCGGCGCGAAGGACTCGGCAAGGACCCGGAGCGCGGGGTCGTCCGCGGCCGCGAGGCCGCGGCGGCGGGTCATCCCGAACGCGGCGATCTGAGCGGTGTCGAAGCGCTCGCCCGCCAGCAGTTCGAAGAGCTCGAGCTCCTTGGGATTGGACGCGGGGAAGCCGGCTTCGACGA
>JAWVFZ010000260.1:0-7557 GCA_033855555.1 Solirubrobacteraceae bacterium | reverse complement strand
AAGCGCATCCGCATCAACGTCGGCCTCTCGACGGTGCGGGTGACCGTCAACGGCAAGCCGTTCGCCCTCTCCGGCTCACCGACTGGCTACCTGATCACACCCACGAAGCGGGCCTACCTGCCGCAGGGGCGGCGGCCCTGCGCGTAGGGCGGGAACGTTGCTTGCTTTGGGCGAGTTGCGTCAGTGGCGCGCAGCGCGATCTGTTTGTGCTGCGGCCGGCGTTGACTGCTCGCATCGAGGGAAAGGGAGCGGCTCGGTAGCGCCAGGCGGGCCGCTTGGCTGACGAAACTGGCGCATAGCGCCATGTTCGTCAGTCTCGCGCTCGCCCAGCGCGATCCGGGCTGCGAAATCGTCTATATGAGACGAAAATGCAGCCCGGACAGACCAGGGCGGCAGGGCCGCCTTCCCTTAATGCCAAGCAACCAACGCCAAGCCCGCCACAGACAAACCGCGCTGCGCGCCACCCACACCCCCACTCCCCGCGCGAAGAGTGCAAATGTGGCAATGAAAGACTTGACCCCCGGCGAAGCTAGAACAGCTGCGCGGCCTCGGGCGGCGGCTCGAGGCCGAGGTGGGCGAACGCGCGGGGCGTCGCCACGCGGCCGCGCGAGGTGCGCTTGAGCAGGCCGCACTGCAGGAGGTAGGGCTCGTAGACGTCCTCGATCGTGTCCTGCTCCTCGCCGACGGTGACCGCCAGCGTCGACAGGCCGACGGGTCCGCCGCCGAACTTCTCGCAGACCGAGCCGAGGATGTCGCGGTCGAGGCGGTCCAGGCCGAGGTGGTCGATCTCCAGCTGGACCAGCGCGGCGTCGGCGACCGGTGCCGTGACGACGCCGTCGGCGCGCACCTCCGCGTAGTCGCGCACGCGCTTCAGCAGCCGGTTGGCGACCCGCGGCGTGCCGCGCGATCGCGATGCGATCGCCTCCGCGCCCTCGTCGTCGAGCTGGATCTCGAGGATCGCAGCGCTGCGGCGGACGATCGCGGCGAGGTCGCGCACGTCGTAGGAGTCGAGCCGGTGCTGGATGCCGAAGCGGTCGCGCAGCGGCGTGGTGAGCAGGCCCGCGCGCGTCGTCGCGCCCACCAGGGTGAACGGCGGCAGGTCGAGCGTCACGACGCGCGCCCCCGCTCCCTGGCCGACCGTGATCGGCAGCCGGCCGTCCTCCATCGCCGGGTAGAAGGTCTCCTCCAGCGCGCGCGGCAGACGGTGGATCTCGTCGACGAAGAAGATCGTGCGCGGCTCGAGCGCCGTGAGGTAGGCGGCGACGTCGCCCTTGCGCTCCAGCGCCGGGCCGGCGGTCATGACGAACGGGACGTCGAGCTCGGCTGCGAGGATCTGCGCCAGCGACGTCTTGCCCAGGCCCGGCGGGCCGGCGAGCAGGACGTGGTCGAGTGCGTCGCCGCGCTGCGCGGCGGCCTCCAGCGACACGGCCAGCTGCTCCTTGACCGCCGCCTGACCGACGAACTCCTCCAGGCGCCGCGGGCGCAGCGAGCGGTCGAGCTCGTCCTCCTCCGGCAGGACGCCGGGCGTCTGGATCCGATCCCCGGGCGTCATCGGCGCGCCTCGCGCAGGGCCGCGGCCAGCAGCTCCTCGGCGGTCTCGCCGATGGCGTCGCGCAGCAGTGCGTCGGCCTCGCGCGCGTCGAAGCCCAGCTCGAGCAGGCCGTCGCGCGCGATCGTGCGCGGGTCGTCGGAGCGGCGCACGACGATCGGGCCGTCGGCGTCCTCCGGGGTCACGCCCGCCTTCTCGCGCAGCTCGACGACGATCCGCTCGGCGGTGCGCTTGCCGATGCCGGGGACCGCCTGGAAGCGCGCGGTGTCGCCGCCCGCCAGCGCCCGCAGCAGCTCGCGCGGCGTGCCGCCGCTGAGCACCGCCAGCGCGACCTTCGGGCCGACGCTCTGGACGCCGATCAGCAGTAGGAAGAGATCGCGCTCCTCCTCGGTGGCGAAGCCGTAGAGGTTCAGGGAGTCGTCGCGGACGATCAGATGGGCATGCAGCGACACGGCACCGCCGGCGGCCGGGACGTGGCGCAGCGTCTCACCCGACACGGCCAGCCGGTAACCGACCCCGCTGGCGGTCTCGATCACGACGTGGTCGGGCCTGCGGACCGCGACGTCGCCGGCGACGAGCGCGATCATCGCGCGCCCGCCAAGGCCACGTTCAGCGGCGCGTGATTCACGTGGCAGATGGCGACCGCCAGCGCGTCGGAAGCATGGTCGGGCGTCGGTGGCGCCGGCAGCGCGAGGAGCGCCTGGACCATGCGGCCGACCTGGGCCTTGTCGGCCCTTCCGGTGCCGCAGACGGCGCCCTTGACCTGCTGGGGCGTGTAGCCGGAGCAGGCGATCCCGCGCTGGCCGGCAGCGAGCATGACGACGCCACGGGCCTGCCCGACGGCGAAGGCCGAGCGGGCGTTCTGGCCGAAGTAGAGCTCCTCGAGCGCGACGGCCGCAGGAGCGTGCTCGTCGAGCAGCTCGCACACGCGAGCATGGATCGCGGCCAGGCGCCGCTCGGGCGCCAGGCCAGGGGCGGTCTCGATGCAGCCGCCATCGAGCGCCACGAGACGGCTGCCGCGGCGCGCGACGACGCCGAACCCGGTGTTGGCCAGGCCGGGGTCGATTCCCAGGACGATCACGATCGTGGATTCTCCGCGTGACGGCGGACGCCTCCCCGGCGCCGGCTCACCGCCCCCCGTAGTGTCCAGGCGCACGGTGCCCGACTGGGAATCAGAAGGCCTGCTCGAAGGACTCGGCGATTCGGAGCGCGCCGAGCGCATCGAGCTCCTGAACTACCTCCACGACGAGCTCGAAGTCCCGCTCGAGCGCCTGTGCGAGGGCGATCCCGCCCTGCTCATCGCGATCCCCGCCGAGCGCCATGTCGGCGGCGAGCCGCGCTACACCGCACGCGAGTGCGCGCAGGCCGCGGGCATCGACCTCGAGCTCGCGATGCGAATGCGGCGCGCGATGGGCCTGCCACTGGTCGGGCCGGACGAGCGCACGCTCGGCGATGCCGACATGGAAAGCCTCAAGCTCGCCGCGCAGTACCTCCACGCGGGGATGCCGGAGGACGGCGTGCTCGCGGTCACGCGCGTCCTGGGTCGCGGGCTCGGGCAGGCGGCGGTCGTCATGCGCCAGGTCGCGATGAGCATGGCGCTGGAGCCGGGGCTCAGCGAGCGCCAGCTTGCCCAGCGCTTCGGCGCGGTGGCGGGCATGCTCACCCCGCAGACCGTGCCGATGATGGAGCAGGCGCTGAAGCTCCATCTGCGCCAGATGCTGTCCGGCGAGGTGGCGCGCGCGACCGAGCGCCGCGACGGCTCGCTGCCGGGGTCGCGGGAGATCGGCGTCGCGTTCGCCGACCTCGTCGGCTTCACCCGCCTGGGGGAGGAGGTGCCGCCCGAGGAGCTTGGCGCGGTTGCGTCGCGCATGGAGGATCTCGCCACGGATGTGATCAGCCCCCCGGTACGGATCGTCAAGACGATCGGCGACGCGGTGATGTACGTCAGCGAGGATCCCGCCGCGCTGCTCGGCGCGTCGGTCGACCTCTCGCGCGCCGGGGACTCCCAGGGCGAGCACTTCCCCCAGCTGCGGATCGGCGCGGCCGCGGGCCAGGCCGTGAACCGCGCCGGCGATTGGTTCGGGCGCCCGGTGAACCTCGCGAGCCGGGTGACCGGGATCGCGCGCCCGGGCAGCGTGCTCTGCACCGAGGACGTCAAGGACGCTGCGGCGCAGGACGAGTTTCGCTTCTCGTTCATCGGCGCGCGCAAGATCAAGGGCGTGCCGGGCTCAACCGCTCTCTACCGGGCGCGCAAGCCGGCGGACGGAGGGAATGGCCAGGCAGGCGAGGGCTGAGCCGACGCCGACGGCGGACATCAGGTGCAGCGTCGTATGGAGCCCCAGCCCCTCGCTGACGGGCCCCGCGAGGACCAGCCCGATCGGCATCAGGCCCGACGACGCGAAGAAGTCGTAGGACGACACGCGGCTCAGCGCGCGTGCAGGGACCTGCTGTTGCAGCGAGATCTCCCAGAGCGTGAAGAAGAGCGACACGGCGACGCCCGTGACCGCCTCCAGCGCGGCGATCCCCCATGTCCCGAGCCCCGAGCCGATGATCGCCGCCTGGCTGGAGGCGACGATGAGCGCCAGCACGGACGCCCGGATCGGGCGCCGGAAGGGCAACCGGTAGATCAGCAGCTGGCCGATCACCGAGCCGACTCCGAACGCCGACACGATGATCGCCCAGCTCGAGGCGCCGTGGAGCTCACGCTCGGCCAGCACCGGGCCGAGGACGAACACCGAGGGCAGGACGACCACGTGGTAGATCGACATCGCCCCTAGCACGCTCCACAGCCACGAGCGCGACGTGACCTCGCGCCAGCCGCCGCGCAGCGCCGCGAGGAACGAGGTCTCCTCGTCCACCTCGACCGGCCCGAGCGTCAGCCGCGCCAGGAACGCCGCGCTGACCACGAATGTGGCGGCGTCAAGCAGGATCGCACCGCCGGGGTCGGCGACGGCGATCAGGACGCCTGCGATCGCCGGGCCGATCACGTTCGACAGGCTCATCCAGCCGCCGAGCAGCGCGTTCGCCTCCTGCAGGCGTGCCGCGCTGATCGTCTGCGGGACGAGCCCGTTCATCGCCGGCGAGAAGAAGGCGTCGGCCGTCCCGTAGACGGCGGCCAGCGCAGCGAGCATCCACACCTCGGCGGCGCCCGCGATCAGCAGGGCGCCGGTCAGCGCCTGGACGACCGCTCGGATCAGGTCCGAGGCGAGCATCAGCCGCTGGCGCGGCAGGCGGTCGGCCCAGACGCCCGCCGCCAGCGCGAACAGCGCGAATGGGACGGTGCCGGCCCCGATCACGATGCCGAGGTCCGCGGCGCTGCCGCCGATCCCGAGCACGCCGAACGCCAGCGCGACGGGCGCGATCCGGTCGCCGAGGCGCGACAGCGCCTGGCCGAAGAACAGCGACCTGAAGGCCGGCTCCCGGAGAGCCGGAAGCCGCCCAGGGGCCCCGCTCACCGCTCAGCTCATCCGGCGACGCGCTCGAGGACGTCTGCGTCGACGTCGAAGTTCGCGTGCACTTCGCCCACGTCGTCGTTGTCCTCGAGCGTGTCGATCAGGCGCATCAGCTTCGTGGCGCCGTCCTCGTCGAGGTGCACCTTCGTCGTCGGCTGCTGGGTCACCTCGGCGCGCTCGAGCTCGATGCCCGCCTCCTCCAGCGCCGCGCGCACCGCCTGGAAGTCGGATGGCTCGGTGACCACCTCGAAGACGTCGTCGTCGATCGCGATGTCCAGCGCGCCGGCCTCGATGGCCGGCATCAGGTCGTCCTCGGAGTAGCGCTCGGCGTCCACCACGATCACGCCGCGCTTCTCGAAGAGGTACGCGACGGAGCCCGGCTCGCCAAGGCTGCCGCCGTGCTTGGAGAGCGCGTGGCGCACGTCGGCGCCCGTGCGGTTGCGGTTCTCGGTGAGCGCCTCGATCAGCAGGGCGACTCCGCCCGGCCCGTAACCCTCGTAGACCACGTTCTCGTAGGCGGCGGCGTCGGCGCCCGCGCCCGTTCCCTTGGCGATCGCGCGCTCGATGTTGTCCTTGGGCATCGAGGCGTCCCTGGCCTTGGAGATCGCCAGCGCCAGCGACGGGTTGCCTTCGGGGTCGCCGCCGCCCTCCTTCGCCGCGACGGTGATCGCACGCGTGAGCTTCGTGAAGAGCTTGCCGCGACGGGAGTCGACGATCGCCTTCTTGTGCTTGATCGACGCCCATTTGGAATGCCCGGACATGGCACTGAGCTTAACGGCGCGCTTGGTCGTACAGCCGCTCGTAGGCCGCCGCGCAGCGCTCTGCGGAGAAGTCGCCGGCGCGCGCGCGGCAGGCCGCGGGGTCGGCCTCGGCCATCGCCCGCTCCAGCGCGGAGGCGAGCTCGGCCGGATCCTCGCCGGTGAAGGCGACGCCGACACCCGGGCGGTCGAAGAGCTCCGCGGTGGGGCCGACGGCGGGCGTCCCGCACGCCATCGCCTCGGTCAGCACCATCCCGAACGCCTCGCCCCAGCTCGGCAGCGCGGCGACGTGCGCCTCGCGGTTGGCCTGCGCCAGCGCCACGCGGTCGTCGAGGTCGCGCAGCTCGACGAACGGCTCGCTCAGCGGCGGCCCCTTGCGGTCCAGGACGAGCCGCACGCCGTCCATCCGGCGCACCGCGTCGACGAGGAGCTCCACGCGCTTGCGCGGTTGCGTACGGTCGGCCGAGCACAGCACGGTCGGCGTCGCGGCCCGGCCGGGGCCCGGGCGGAAGGCGTCGAGGTCGACCGGGGGCGCGATCACGACCGGGTCGATGCCGAGCCAGCGCCGGAAGCCGTCGGCGGCGTGCTCGCTCAGCGCGACGACCGCGTCGGCGCCGTGGACGGCCTTGACCATGATCTCCTTGCGCAGCCGGCGGTTGGCGAGCCCGGCGCGATGCGGCACGCCCATGTAGGAGAAGACCGTGGGCCCGCCCCACCGCAGGGCGGCGAGCGCGTCGGTCGGGTAGAGCGCCTGCGCGACGTCGGCACCGTGGCGGCGCAGCTCGAGGTAGGCGAAGGGCAGGTGGGTGAGGTGGTGCTCGTAGAGGCGGCGGTCCAGCCGGGCGCCCGGCGGGCGCGGGACGCGGACGACCTCGACACCGTCCTCGACGTCGCGCCGCGGCAGGCCGCGGTGCGACGTGACGATCCGCGGCTCATGGCCGCGGGCGCGCAGCGCATCGGCCAGCTCGCGCGCGAAGCGCTCCGACCCGCGCCGGACCTCCGGCCAGAAGACCGGGTTGAGCAGGGCGACGCGCATCGGCGATCAGAGAATCGCCGAGCGGTAGCGGACGCTGCCGCGGACCATGACCCCGAACTCCGCCGTGTCGATGAGCAGGTGCGCGGGCAGCTCGGACAGCGCGCGTGCGAGCCCCCGCGCGGAGCGCCCGTAGGACGGGCACGCCTCGATCGCCCACGGCAACGCAAGCGCCGCGCCGAGCAGCGGCTGTCGCCGCGCGAGCGCGACCCCGGCAAGCGCAGGCGGGAGCAGCGCGTGCGAGCGCTTCCAGAACAAGCGGGCGGGCATGTTCGCGCGCAGCTGCGGGTGGCGGCGGACGATGTAGGCCAGGTGCTGCCAGCGGCCCGTGTCGCGGATTCGCGCCGCCAGCCTGGCGTCCTCGACGCAGTGGTAGGTGAGGACCTCCGGCGCGGCGACGAGCGGCGCGCCGGCCTCCTGGGCGCGCAGCGCGAGGTCGGTGTCCTCAGCGGCGGCGCGCGGCAGCGTCTCGTCAAAGCCGCCGACCGCCTCGAGCGCCGCACGGGGATAGATCATGTTCGCCGTCTCGCCGAAGCCCGACGGCGGCGTGACCTGCAGCGAGCGGGCGAACGGCGCGTGCAGCTTGACCACGAGCTCGTCGGGGTCGACCTGCGTCGTGCCCTGGATGACCGCCCCAGGGTGGCGCCGGGCGGCCGCCAGCGCGTTGGCGAGCCAGTCCGCCGGCGGCCGGCAGTCGTCATCGGTGAAGACGATCGTCGCGGCGTGCGCGGCGCGCCAGCCGGCGTTGCGCTGCACCGCCGGCCC
>JAWVFZ010000259.1:0-7130 GCA_033855555.1 Solirubrobacteraceae bacterium | reverse complement strand
CGCCGCGCCTCGGCCAACGCGGCGTTGACGAGGGTTGCGGCGGCGGCGTCGCCCGTCGCGGCGCGGTAGTTGTCCAGCGCGACGAGCGCCTGGGCGATCCCGTTGCCCACCAGCACCGAAGGGGACTGCGAGTACAGGAGGAAGCTCGGCCCGGCCGGGCCCTGCACCCGCACGCCCCAGGGCGGCGGCGCCTGGAAGAGCGGCAGCATCGAACGGGCGGCGTTGAGATAGCGGGTGTCACCGTCGCGCTTGCCGAGGTTGGCGAACGCCTGCATGCCGGTTGCGGTCGCCATCCCGGAGACCCACCCGGGCGCGCCTCGGTCCCATGGGAAGTAGTACTCGAACGCGAGCGACCCACGGCGCTGGACGCCGGTGAGCAGGATGTCGTCGGCAAGTCGCTCGAGACGGCCGGCGGCCGGCTTTTTCAGCTTGAGCAGCCCGTTGAGTTGCCCGAAGTTCGCCAGCGGCTGCAGCTGCCAGCCGCTGCCGGGATAGAACTGGAAGATCAGCTCGGAGTCGCCGAACGTGGTCCGCGTGCCGTACGCGGGCGCGCTGCGCTTCTGATCGGAGAACCACTCGAGGTTGCGCTGGACGATCAGGAAGGCCGGATAGCCCCTGGCGCCGAGGAGCTTGCGCTTCGCGAGCGACGTGAGGTTCGCCAGGACACCGACCATGTTGCTCTGCGCCGTTCCGCGCAGGTTGCGCGCGGCGCGCTTGGCGCTCGCGTAGAGCGTGCGCCACTGCTGCGCCTGCGTGGCGCTCTGGCCTCCGCGCTGCTCGACCTGCGTGAGCGTGGTGAGGACCGGGTCCTTCGTCGCCGCGGGCGCCGCGGCGGGGAGGAGGAGGCCGGCTGTGAGCAGGCAGGCGAGCAGGGGGATGCTGGAGCGGGGCGTCATGTCGGCGCATGTAACACCGTGTCACGGCCGGGAGGTTCGGTCCTCCCGGCCGTGCAAGATGACGCCCGCTAACTCGCCCGGACCTTCGCGTACCGCGTCCGCGTGCTGATGGTGGCGCCCTTCACCTGCGCGCTCACCCGGGCGCGGTAGCGCCCGGCGCGCGTGACCTTGAAGGCGACGCGGAACGCGTTGTAGCGCGCCGTGGTGCGCTTGATCGCCGCGCGCTTCGAGCCGCGCAGCAGGCTGACGGTGACCTTCGAGCCGCTGGGAGCCGTCCCGTAGACGACGACCCGCGAGCCGCTGCGCGCGATGCTGGCCATGACGCGCCGCCCGCCCGGACGGCGCTGGGCCGACACGCCCTGTGCTGCGGCGGGGCGGGCGACCATGGCCGGCGGGATCGGGAACGCCGGGTCCGTCGCGGCGGCGATCGTCGCGGGATCGACCGTGAACGGGGCGTCCTTCTCGTAGGACTCGAGCTTGATCGACTTGCCGCCCTCGATCGTCTCGTTGCGCGTGTAGGTCAGGAACGGCAGGGTGATCGAGGCGCTGTCGACGCTCACGCTCTGCAGCGTCGGCGTCGCCGCTGTCCACCACTCGGCGTTGGAGCTGGTCAGCAACACGCCGATGCGATGTCCGGCCGCGATGCGCCAGTCGTCGCCGTAGAGCTTCAGCGACAGCTTCCCGTCGGCCGGCACGAGCGAGGCCTGGCGGCTGATCAGGATCGCGCTCCCCGCGGCGTCGACGTCGTAGACGTCGGCCACGAAGTTGGCGTTCGGCAGCGACGTCGTGACCGCCGCCTGCAGCGTCGGCACGCCCCCGAGGTGCGCCTCGTAGGGCAGCGCGGGCGAGAACGTCCACACGCCGACGCCCGACCCGGAGCCCGTGCCGTTGTTCTGCGTGTCGTCGGTGTACGCGCCCGGCTTCAGGCCGGCGGTCACCGTCTGCGCGTCGGCGGGCGGCCACGCCGCCTCCGAGCGCCACGTGCCGTCGCTCGTCTCGACCGCGATCGGCGGGTCCTTGTCGGTCGGCGCGTCGATGAGCGACACGCCCTTGACGTAGTGGTCGTAGAACCGCATGACCTCGTCGAACCAGCCGTGGCGGCCCATCGCGAGCCGGTCCTGGGTCTCCGCGGTCGTGCCGACGTCGTTTCCGCGGACGTGGTCCCACATGCCGAACCACGCGCGCTTGGGCGCGTCGACGGCGTTGAAGAAGTCCCAGGCGCCGTCGGGCTTCGTGTTGTTCTCGATGAAGCCCTGCGTCATGAACAGGGGCGTGTGCCCGTCCTTCGCGCGGCGGATGAAGTCACGCGCCTGCCAGTAGTCCGACGCGTGGTCGGAGTCCTGCTGATCGGCCCAGTTGCCGACCTCGCAGCCAGGCCGCGCCGTCGAGTTCGACCCGTTGGTCAGGTAGTCCGGCGAGTCCTGGACGGTGCCCGGCGTCAGGTCGATCGCGTCGTAGAGCGCGGGTGTGGCGAGCGAGTTCTCGTAGCGCACGCCGTCGGCGTAGAGGTAGCGATAAAGGTCGTAGACCGGCTCCTGTGAGACCACCGCGGCCAGCCCGGTGGGGTTGAGGACCTCGGCCATCAGGCCGGTCAGCGCGTCATAGGACTTGCCGTACGTGCCGACCTTGCCGGTCGACCACGGTTGCGCCGCGGCCCACTCGACCGCTGCCTTCACGTCGGCCTGCTCGCCGGGGCCCGCCCAGTCCAGGCAGCCCGAGGAGCCGCCGAACGAGCGCAGATCGACCATCACGAACGTGTAGCCGCGCTCGAGCAGGTGCGAGCCGACGACGAAGTCCTGGAAGCGCCGCGACGGGCCCGGCGCGGCCGTCGGGTCATAGGTCGTGTCCTCGACCGGCCCGGCCGGACCGACCTGGCCGGAGTGGTTGAAGTAGGGGCCGATCGAGAGGATGACCGGCGTCTTGGCATCGGCAGGGAGGCCGGCCGGCCGGATGACATCGGCGTGCAGCTTCGTGCCGTCGGCCTCGTCGATGTAGGCCTCCTTCCACGTGCCGCCTGCGTCGGTGTACCAGTCGGGACCGTTGGGATCAGCGTGCGCGGCGGGGACGGCGAGCAGGAAGCTCGCGGCCAGGACCGGCACGATCAGGGAACGAATTCGCATGCAGGCTCCAACGGGACCTGCGAGCGAAGCTTGCGGCTAGCGGGGCTGTGGGTGGGTGGCGCGCAGCGCGGTTTGCTGCGGCGGCTTGGCGTTGGTTGCTGCATTGAGGGAAAGGGGGCGCCGCCGCAGTGGTGGGATCGCCGACGTGGGCCCTGAAATGTCCGCATTGCGGACACAAAAGGGCCCAGGTCCCCCTCGGTGCCGGGCTCCCTCCCTCGATGACCAGACCAGGCGCCGCGCCCCGTTCTGGCCCGCGCTGCGCGCCACTGACCCCCTACGGCTGACGTGGGCCCTCTAACTCTCGGATAGCACGCCTAAGAGGGCCCAGATCCCCCGTCGGTGCCCGCTCGCCTTCCCTCAATGACCGGCCCGCGCACCGCACCCCGCGGCCGCCGGAGCTGAACGCCGCGCTCCGGCGGGCAAATCTACCCCCACCGAAACCCGGTTTCGCGTGCCTCCACGGACAGCGGGCTCGACGGCAGCCCGGCGACCGCGTCCGGGTCGTTGTACCCGCCCGGCGCGACGTCGTTGGGCGTGTCCGGGTGGAAGATCGAAGCCAGGTACTGGATGTGGCCGCGGCCGACACCGAGCTCGAACTGGCCGCCGCCATACATCTGGATCCCATGGCGCTCGCAGTAGTCATAGAGCGCGAAGAGCGGCCGCAGCCCGCCGGCTCGTGACGGCTTGACGTTGATCATCTTCGGCGCGAACGGGAGCGCCTCGACGTCCTCGACCGAGTGGATGATGGCGTCCCAGGTGATGCGGTCGCGGTGGGGTGCCAGGATCGGCTCGGTTTCCTCGGTGAGCTTGGGGTCCTCGATCCATGCGTCCGGAAACGCCTCGGCGACGCGCCGGTAGAGCACGGGATCGGCGGCCTGGTCGACGATCGACCCCACGTACATGCCCTTGAAGTCCACGCTGTCGACGGCGCCGGTCGCCACGAGCGCGGCGATGAGGTCCTCGTCCCAGTCCGACGTCGGATCGAGCTTGAACTTGAGCCCGGGGTAGTGCTCGAGCCGGGACCGCACAGGCTCGATCGTGGGCGGCTCGCCCAGGCGCAGCGACACGACGAAGCGCACCGGCCGCGGCTCGCGCCCCAGCGCGCCGTGCAGCGACAGGCCGCTCTGGCGCAGCGCGAGGTCCAGCGCCGCGGACTCGTACGCCCAGACCCGGTAGAGCACGCTGGCGTCGCGCAAGGCGGGTCGCGGCCAGAGGTCGAGCGTCGCGAGGTGGTCGCAGAAGGACTCGAGCGTCCAGTCACCGGCGAGCGGCTGCACGGGCCCGGCCTCCTGCAGCGCGTCCTGGTCCTCTGCGTCATAGGTGACGTCCTCGCCGACGCCCTCCTCGCCGTCGCCATGCAGGCGGATGTGGGTGGAGACGCGCGTGAACGCGCTCGACACGTCGCGCTGAAGGCGCTCGAGGTCGTAGCCCTCGATGCGCAGCGGCAGCTGCGCGAGCGCCGCGGGCAGGCTCACGCGCTCTCCGGGCGCTGCTCGAGCCGTGCGACGAGCTCCTCGAGGCGCAGTTCGTCAAGTCCCTGCCCGACCGCGTCGAGCTCTGCCGCGCAGAACTCGACGAGCTCGCGGCCCTCCTTGCAGAGGTCGAGCGTCTCGCGCAGCCCGGACTCGCCGGAGTCGAGTCGGCGGATGATCTCCTCGATGCGCGCCGTGGCGCTCTCGTAGGTGTGTTGCGTCGTCTCGTTCATGGTTCCTCGGAGATGGTCGCATCGACGTCGGCGTCGGCGAAGAACAGCCGGACGTCGCCGGCCTGCCTGGCGTCCGCCGCCGTCGTGATCAGGTTGCCGTCGCGGTCGTCGACCACGGCGTAGCCGCGCGCCACGACGCGCTCGGGGTCGTGGGCGCTCAGCGCGGCGGAGAACGAGTCCAGCGAGCCGCGCCGGGTGACGGCGTCGGGCCCGGCCGCCGCGGCGGCCTTGCGCTCCAGCACGATCGCGCGCGTGCGGATGTCTGTCCGGCGGCGCTCGCCGCCACGGCGCCCGGCCGCGCGGATCTCGCGCAGCCACTGGTGCAGCCGTGCCCGATGGCGGGCGATGTGCTCGGCCGGCGCCCGCGACATCTGCGCGAGCGCTCGTGCGCGCCCGAGCACGGCCTGGCGCCCGTGGCGCGACAGCGCCCTCGCATGGCGCGCCATCTGGACCCGCGCCTCCGTGCAGTGAAGCGGCACCGCGGATTCGGCGGCGTGCGTGGGCGTCGAGCACGAGACTGCCGCGACGTCGTCGATCAGCGTGCGGTCGGTGTGGTGGCCGACCGAGGCGATCACCGGCACGCGCAGCATCGCCACGGTCCGGCACAGCGTCTCGTCGCAGAACGCGAACAGGTCCGCCAGCGAGCCGCCGCCGCGCGCCACGACGATGACGTCGATCTCTTCGACGGCCGCGAGGTCCTGCAGCGCCTGGGTGATCCGCGGCGCGGCGTGACGGTCCTGCACCGGTGCGAACGCCCACACCACGCGCCCGCCCCAGCCGCGGCGGCGCAGGCCGGCGAGGACGTCGTCGCGCGCCTTGCCGCCCTCGCCCGTCACGACGCCGATCGTGCGCGGCAGCACCGGGCGGTGCAGCGCCTTCTGGGGCTCGAACAGTCCTTCGGCGTCCAGCGCCTTGCGCAGCCGATCGAGCTGGGCGAGCAGATCGCCCTCGCCGGCCACGCGCACGCCGGTGACCTGGAACGAGAACGACGGCGAGGAGGTGCGGCTGCCGGGGTAGTAGTCGGGCCCGCCCGCGACCACGATCTGCGCGCCGTCGACGATCGCGTCAGCGGCGGCTCCGAGCTTGTCGAAGTCGTTGCGCCACATGGAGCACGGGACCGCGCCGTCGCCGTCGCGCAGCTCGAAGTAGACCTTGGCGCCGCGACCGACACGCAGATTGAAGATCTCGCCGAAGATCTGCACGCGGGCGACCTGGCGCATCCTGCCCTGGAGGAACTTGGCATAGGCGCCGACCGCGTATGGCCCCTGGAACTCGACGCCTGGGATTCCCTCGGGACGTGCCTGCTCGCTCATCGTTCGAGCCGCCCGCCGACGAACTGCGCGAGGCCGCTGATGCGCTGCTTGACCTCGGTGAAGCCGCGCTGCTCGAGGGCCCCGGTGATCTCGTCGCGCTCGAACATCCGCTGTCCCGAGCCGTTGCCGATCAGGTTGTCGATGCTGCGCAGCGGCGCGGTGCGCATCCGGCAACTCGTGAGGAGCGCGATCCGCCCTCCGGGTGTGAGCACGCGCGTCATGTGGTCCAGCGCGGCGAAGGGATCATCGAAGAAGTGCAGCGCGGCGAAGCAGCAGACCGCGTCGAAGCTGGCGTCGCGGAACGGCAGCTGGACGGCGTCGCCGCGAATGTATCCCGCGGCGGGGAAGGCAGCCGGCGGCGTGTCCTTGACCGCGCGGGCGAGCATCGTGGGGGAGGCGTCGATCCCGATCGCCAGCCCGTGCTCGCTCACGACGCGGGCGAAGTCACGCGTGAAGTTGCCCGGGCCGCAACCGACGTCGAGGACGCCGTCGCCCGGCGTGAGGCCGAGCAGCAGGCGCGCGATGCGGTGCTCGTCGCGCATCGACGGCCCGAGGACGCCCTTGGCGACACGGCCGAGCCCCGGGCGCCAGTAGCGCTCGTAGATGCGCGGAACCACGCCGCTGTGCATGAGGTCGAACGCGGTGCCCGTGGACTTTGCCCCCGGCCCCCCGCCCCCCGATCCCCCGAGCAGGTCCAGGTAGCCGTGCGGGGTCCCGAAGCGCTCGGGCCGCGCCTCGGGCTCGAGGAGCGGCAGCGCGCGCTCGATCGCCGGGGCGGGCGGCGCCTGCCCGCTCACCCGTGCAGGGTGCCTGCGGGCTGAGAAGCCTGTCCGTCGCTGCTCACGGACGGCAACGGGGGCAGGCCCTCTTCGCCCTCGTGGCCGCGAACCTCGCCCGTGTAGCCGAGCGCGGTCAGGCGCTCGATCTCGCGTTCGCCCTCGATGCGGGCCGGATGCTCGGGCGGGAGGCCGCGGATCAGCCGGGCAATGCGGTTGCGGATCTGCAGCGCGAAGTGCGGCGTCGAGGCGCCCGTGAGCTGGCGCACGTCCTCGAGGGTGACCTCGTGCTCTGGGCCGAGGCGCTCGGGGTGCTCGGC
>JAWVFZ010000258.1:0-3031 GCA_033855555.1 Solirubrobacteraceae bacterium | reverse complement strand
ACGAAGTTCGCCGCCGAGGTGCTCGTCCGCAACACCCTCGACGAGGTGCCGACGACGATCTACCGCCCGGCGATCGTGGTCGGCGACTCGCACACCGGTGAGACCCAGAAGTTCGACGGCCCCTACTACCTGCTGCGCACGATCTCGCGGCTGCGCGGCCGGCCGCTGCCCCAGATCGGCCGCGGCGACGCGCCGTTCAACGTCGTGCCGGTCGACTTCGTCGTCGACGCCATGGCGGCGGCGCGCGGCGACGCCGGCGTCATCGGGCGCACGCTGCACCTGACCGACCCCGACCCGATGTCCTCGACGCAGCTCATGCGCCTGCTCGCACGCGAGTACGCCGGCCGGGAGCCCAGCTACCGGATCCCGCCGCGCGTGGTGGAGCAGTCGCTGCGCTTCCGGCCTGTGCGGTCGCTGCTCGGCGGCACGCCGCGCCAGTCGATCGTCTACCTCAACCACCCGGTCTCGTTCGACACGGCGAACGCCGACGCCCTGCGGCGGCGCTGCGGGCTCGACGCGCCGGTCTTCGGCGACTACGTCGCCAACATCGTGCGGTTCTTCAAAGAGAACGAAGCGACGATCGCGTAGCTCGCCGGCTCAGCGGGCCTTGAGCCCGTCGAGCGCGAACTCGACGAGGCGCCGCCAGCGGCCGTCCTCCTCAGGCATCGCGTCGATCGCAGCGCCCAGGCCGCACATCAGCCCCCCCATGTCGTCGACGCGGAAGTCGTCACGCAGCACGCCGGCGGCGTGGGCCCGCCCGATCAGGAGCGCAGCGGCGTCCATGAGCTCGGCCTTCTCCGCGGCTGCGTAGGGCAGCGCGTCGTCCCCCGCCGCCTGCCAGGTGCGACGGCTGGCGGCATCGGCTGCCGCGTTCTCGCACGCGCCGCGAACCATGTCGGCGAAGGCCTCCCATGGGTCCTCGCGATCGGCGAGCGAGCGCGTCAGCGCAGTGCATTCGCCGACGCACAGGCGCAGCAGCTCACCCATCAGCGCGTCCTTGTTCGGGAAGTGGCGGTAGACGGTCCCCACCCCCACCCCGGCCTTGCGCGCGACGTCGTCGATCTGCGCCGCCTCGCCGCGCTCAGCCACGATCGCGCGCGCCGCGTTGATGATCTTCTCGCGGTTGCGCCGCGCGTCGGCGCGGAGCGGCCGGGCGAGGATGTCGGGGCTTGTACTCATTTCGTTGTCGGCCTTGACAAGCGGAACCGGAGTTCCGTATCTTCTCCCAGGCAACCGGAACCGTACCTCACCTTCCGTTTTTAGTCCAGGGGGACCCTCACATGGCAATCGCCGAAACCCAACGCTCCAAGTGGCTTGCGCTCGCGCTACTGGCCACCGCCCAGTTCGTCGTCGTCCTCGACGCCTCGATCGTCAACGTCGCGCTGCCCTCCATCGGCCGCGACCTGAAGTTCTCCCAGGACAACCTGTCGTGGGTCGTCAACGCCTACACCCTCTTCTTCGGCGGCTTCCTGCTGCTCGGCGGCAGGCTTGCCGACCGGCTGGGCCGCAGGCGCATGTTCATCGCCGGCATCGTGCTGTTCGCGTTCGCCTCGCTCGGCGGCGGTCTTGCCCAGAGCGAGCTGTGGCTGATCATCGCGCGCTCGATCCAGGGACTGGGCGCAGCGCTGGTCTCCCCCGCGGCCCTGTCGATCGTCACCACCACGTTCACCGACGGCGCCGAGCGCAACAAGGCGCTGGGCGTCTGGGGCGCCGTCGCCGGTTCCGGCGGCGCGGCGGGCGTGCTGCTCGGCGGCGTGCTGACGAAGTACGCCGGCTGGGAGTGGGTGCTGTTCGTCAACGTCCCGATCGGCGTGGCTGCGGCGGTCATCGCGCCACGGCTGCTGGGCGAGAGCCGCGACGAGCGGACGCGTACGTTCGACTTCGGTGGCGCGGTCTCCGTGACCGCGGGTCTGGCACTGCTCGTCTACACGCTGGTGAACGCCAACAGCGCAGGCTGGGGCTCGACAGAGACGATCGTGCTCGGAGCGGTCTCCGTGGCGATCCTGGCGATCTTCGTCGCGATCGAGCGGCGCAACGCCCATCCGCTGGTGCCGTTCTCGATCTTCCGGCTTCAGACGCTGCGGGGCTCGAACATCGTGGCGCTGCTGATCGGCATGTCGCTGTTCTCGATGTTCTTCTTCATCTCGCTGTACCTGCAGCAGGTGCTGGGCTACGACGCGCTGAAGGCCGGGTTCTCCTACCTGCCGCTGGCGCTGCTGATCATCGTCAGCGCGGGCGCCGCGTCGCAGATGGTCACGCGCGTCGGGTTCAAGCCGACCCTGATCGTCGGTCTGCTGTTCATCACCGCCGGGCTGCTGTGGTTCTCGCAGGTCAGCGCGCCGGGTGGCAGCTACCTCGGCGACGTGCTGTTCCCGTCGATGCTCGCCGCCGTCGGGCTCGGTTTCGCGTTCGTCTCCGTGACGATCGGCGCGGTGGCCGGGACGAAGCCCGAGGACGCCGGGCTCGCTTCGGGCCTGATCAACACCAGCCAGCAGGTGGGCGGTGCGCTCGGCCTGGCGATCCTGGCTGCGATCGCGAATGCCGCGACGAAGAACGCGGGCACCGGCGTCGACCGCCTCGTGGCCCTCAACGACGGCTTCCGCGACGCCTTCCTGGTCGGCGCGGGCTTTGCCCTCACCGGCGCGATCCTCGCCGCTCTGCTGATCGACAGCCGCGACTCGCGCGAGCACGCCGAGGCCGCCTCGAGCAGCGAGTCCGCGCCGGCCGCGATTGCCGCCTAGAACCCGTCTCGACACCGCACCGCGTCTCGGAACCGCACCCGGGGGTAGCCTTCCCCGGGTGCGGGAGACGCTCGAACGGATCGTCGACGACGAACTGCGGCCACGGCTGCGGGGCGTCATCCACGCCTACGCGTTCTGGTTCGCGCTCGCGGCGGGGATCGCGCTCGTGGCCGTCGCGCACGGCACGCGGGCGCGCACCGCGGCCGCGGTCTACGCCGTCGGACTGTGCGGATTGTTCGCCGGCAGCGCCGTGTATCACCGCTGGCGCTGGGATCCGCGCTGGCGCCCGC
>JAWVFZ010000257.1:0-3361 GCA_033855555.1 Solirubrobacteraceae bacterium | reverse complement strand
GCGTGCCCGGCCTGCTGCGCGCCTCGTGCCGGAACGGCGCCTGCTGCGCCGTGACGAGCGAAGAGCTCCGCGCCCCGCTGCCCGACGAGGTCGCCTTCACGTCGATCTACTCGCGGAACGACGGCATCGTGCGCTGGCGGGCCTGCCGGCAGGACGGCGCCGACCACATCGAGATCACCGCCAGCCACATCGGCATGGCGGTCAGCGCCCCCGCCTACCGGGCGATCGCCACGGCGCTGGCGCCTCGGGGCGCTTGAGAACGGGGCGGTCCTGGCGCCTCACCGCCCCAACGAGAAGCGACCGGCGGAGCCAGCGCCGTCGGCGCGGTTCACCGACGCGTCGCGGTCAGGGCCGAGACCGCCGGGAGGAGCAGTGGCGTCGGGTCGTCCTCGGCGTTGAGCGCGAGCGCGATCGTCACGTTCCCGGGGCGCAGGCGGCCCACGTAGGAGCGATAGACCGCCCCGCCGAGGTGACCGATCAGCTCGGCGCCGCCGGGCAGCGCGCGCCGCTCGATGCCGAGGCCATAGCCGACCAGGCCGCCCTCGCCCTGCGCCGGCGCGAGCGTCAGCATCCGCTTGAGCGTCGCGCGGTGGCGGAACAGCCGGCCTGCGAGCAGCGCGTCCAGGAAGCGCGCGAGATCTCCGACCGTGGTGGCCAGCGAGTAGCCGCCGGCGGCGCCGGCGAACGAGGGGTCGACGTTCACATCGACCGCCTGTCCGTCGAGCTCGACGTAGCCGTGCGCGAGCGGGCCCTTGATCGACCGGTGCCCGGGGGCGGGCAGGGCCGTGCGGGTCAGGCGCAGCGGGCGGATGACCCGGCGGGTGACCTCGTGGCGCCACGAGCGGCCGGTGATCCGTTCGATGATCAGGCCGAGCAGCGTGTAGTCGGTGTTGGAGTAGGAGAAGCTCGTTCCCGGCGCGAACAGCGGCGGCTTTGCGGCGGCCAGGTCGAGGAGCTCGCCGACCTTCCACACCTTCGCGGGATCACGCGCGACCTGCTCGTCGAGGGCAGGGCTGTCCCAATCCGGGATCCCGGCGCGGTGGCCGAGGAGCATGCGAACCGTGATGTCGGCCGAGTTCGCAAAGCGGCCGCTGACGCTCGCGGGAAGCACCTCGGGAAGCCGGGCGTCGAGCGAGAGCCGGCCGCGCTCGGCCAGTTGCAGCACGGCGACGGCAGCGAACGGCTTCACGATGCTGCCGGCACGGAAGCGATCGGCGGGGCGCATCGGTTCGGCGGGCGTCACGCGACCGAACCCGGCGACGCCGGTCCAGCGGCCCAGCTTCGGGCTTTGCACGTGCAGGATCGCCCCCGGGGCATGAATGCTCGGATCGCGGAAGCCGTCATGCAGCGCCTGCCCGAGCCGGCGGGCGAGGTCGGGGTCGAAGCGCGGGCCGGACGGGGCCGCGACCGACGTGGCGTGTCCCGCGGCGCGCGCAGGCACGCTGAGCCCCGCGGCGGCAAGGGCGCCGGCGGCTCCCACCAGCAGCGTCCTGCGGTCGACAGCAACGCTTTCGCCGCCGGCGGCAACCGGCGCGAGGTCATCATCCGCCATGCGCATCTCCTGCTCGGCTGGAAGTCGCCGATGTCGGTTGCACAAGCAGTCCGTCGGGACGACCGTAAACGCCCCCGCGCCGCAACGCCACTGCTCCTTCCGATGAGCGGACATCGGACAGTGCAGCATCTGGGCGTTTCTCGGCCACCGGACCAGCTCGAACTGGGCCAATGGACCGCGCGGCGTGACCGTCGTGGCCGTCAACCTGCGTCGGATCGTGCGTCGAAGCCCTGCCCTCGGGGAGTGACCGTGGTTCCCCACCACCTCCTGCATGCTCTCGCGGCGGCGAAGCCGCGGTCGCTCACAGCCGCGGTGGTGACGGCGCGCCAGAGCTTCCGCGGCGCGGCGCCCGACTCCGCTCGCTCCGTTCGCAGCTACGGGGCGATGGCGCAGAGCTACGAATGGCGCACGGCGGGCGGCGATCACGGACGGCGTGAGCTCGTGGAACGCCTCGCGCCGCGGCGCGGCGAGGTGATCCTCGACGTCGGCTGCGGCACGGGGCGCAACTTCGAATCGATCCGGCAGCGAATCGGGCCGGAGGGACGCCTGATCGGCGTGGAGCCGAGCCCGGAGATGCTCGCGCGGGCTCAAGCGCTCGTCCAGCGGCGCGGATGGACCAACGTCGAGCTCGTGTGCGCACGCGCCGAGGACGCGACGCTCGCCGCCACGGTCGATGCCGCGATCCTCTGCGCCGTGCACGACGTCATGCGTTCGCCGGCCGCGCTCGCCAACGTCCTCGAGCACATCCGCGAGGGCGGCCGCATCGTGGCGGGCGGCCCGAAATGGGCGCCCTGGCGGCAGACCGGCGGCTTCTCGATCAACCTCTCGACGTGGCAGCTCAATCGGGAATGCGTGAGCACGTTCGAGGGCTTCCGGCGGCCATGGAGCCGGCTCGCCGAGCTCGTCCCCGAGCTGCGCGTCGAGGAGCGCTACGAGGGCGGCGGCTACGTCGCCTCGGCGACGCGAACGTAGGGCGGCCCGCTCAGGCGGTTGGCAGGCGGACGGTGAAGCGGGCGCCGCCGCCGGGAGCGTCGTCGGCCTCGACGCTGCCGCCGTGGTCGTCGACGATCGCGCCGACGATCGCCAGGCCCAGGCCGGCGCCGGCGCGGCCGCGCTCGCGGCCGCCCTCGGCGCGCCAGAAGCGCTCGAACAGGAGGCTGGGGTCGCCGGCGGGAAGGCCTGGACCGTGGTCGCGGACGATCAGCTCGATGGTGCGGCGGGATCCGTCCCGGACCGCGACCTCGACGGGCGACCCGGCAGGCGTGTGGACGAGCGCGTTTCGCAGCAGGTTGGCGAGCACCTGGCGCAGCTGATCGGGGTCGCCGAGCACGTTTGCGCGCGCCGTCGTCTGGAGCGTGATCTTGCGGTCCGGCGCCGTGGCGCGAGCGTCCTCCACCGCGTCGCCGGCCAGGCGGTCCAGCGGGACGGGCTCGCGCCGCGGCTCGCGGACCTCGTCCAGACGGGCGAGGGCGAGCAGGTCCTCCACCAGGATGCCCATCCGCGCGGCCTCCTCCTCGATGCGCTTCATCGCGGTGTTGGTGTCGTCCATCGCGCCCATGCGATACAGCTCCGCGTAGCCGCGGATCGACGACAGCGGGGTGCGCAACTCGTGCGATGCGTCGGCCAGGAACTGGCGCAGCCGGTCCTCGCTGGCCTTGCGCTTGGCGAAGGCGTCCTCCAGCCGGGCGAGCATGCCGTTGAGCGCGATCCCCAGCCTGCCGACCTCCGTGTGCTCGGTCGCCGGCTCGACGCGGTGGGAGAGGTCACCGCCCGCGATCTTGCCGGCGATCGCGCCCATCCGGTCCAGCG
>JAWVFZ010000256.1:0-2629 GCA_033855555.1 Solirubrobacteraceae bacterium | reverse complement strand
GATGGAGCGCGAGAAGCGGCTAGTGCTGATCGCGGCGATCATGGGATCGGCGGTCGTCGCTGTCGATTCGACGGTGGTCAACGTCGCGCTGCCGGCGATCCGCTCGGACCTCGGCGGGGGGCTCGCGGGCCAACAGTGGATCTCCAACAGCTATCTGCTGACGCTGAGCTCTCTGATCCTCGTCGCGGGGTCGCTTGGCGATCTGTTCGGCGAGCGGCGCATCTTCGCCCTCGGGGTCGCCGGGTTCGGTGTGGCCTCGATCATCTGCGCGCTGGCGCCGACGATCGAGCTGCTGGTCGTGGCGCGCGCGCTGCAGGGCGTCTTCGGGGCGCTGCTCACACCGGCCGGGCTGGCCGTGATCGTCACGACCTTCCCGCCCTCCGAGCGCGGCCACGCGGTCGGGCTGTGGACGGCCTGGGGCGCGATCGGGATCGTCATCGGGCCGCTGATCGGCGGCCAGCTGGTCGACGCCGCCTCCTGGCGCTGGATCTTCGCGATCAACGTGCCGCTGGTCATCGCCACGCTGTGGATCGTGGCCCGGGCGGTGCCGACGAGCGTGCGGCGCCCAGGCGTGCACCTCGATGCGCTCGGCGCCGCGCTGTGCGCTGCCGGTTTGGCGGGGATCACGTTCGGGCTGATCGAGCAGCCGCTCAACGGCTGGAGCAGCCCGGCGGTGGCCGGCCCGCTCGTCGCGGGCGCGGTGCTGTTCGCCGCGTTCCTCGTCCACGAGAGGCGCTCGCCGCAGCCGATGCTCCCGCTCGTGTTGTTCCGGCGGCGGAACTTCGCGGTGGCCAACGCGGAGACCTTCGCGATGTACGCCGGGCTCAGCATGCTGTTCTTCTTCCTCGTCGTCTTCCTGCAGCAGACGGCCGGCTACAACGCGCTCGAGGCAGGGACGGCGACCCTGCCGGTGACGGTCGTGATGTTCGCCCTCTCGGGCCGCTTCGGCGCACTTGCCGACAGGCTCGGGCCGCGGCTGTTCCTCTCGGCGGGGCCGCTCACCGCGGCGGCCGGGCTCCTGCTCATGCAGCGCATCGACGCCAGGGCCGACTACGTCTCGCAATTGCTGCCCGCGCTGCTGGTCTTCGCGCTCGGGCTCTCGATGACCGTGGCGCCGCTCACGGCGACGGTCCTCGCCGACGCCGACGAGTCCAACGCCGGTATCGCCTCGGCCGTCAACAACGCGATCGCGCGTGTCGCGGGCCTGATCGCGATCGCCGCGATCGGCGCAATCGTCGCCGCCCACGTCCAGCGCCAGCTGGCCACGCCGCCCGCCGCTCCCCCGGCCGTGCGCGCAGCGCTCAAAAGCGCACGCGACGCGCCACTCGCGCCGGTCGCCACGACCGGCCTCTCGCCGCCCGAGGCGGCGGCCGTCCGCGCGCAGGTCAGCGACGCGTCGGTGTCCGGTTTCCACCTCGGCGTCGGCGTCGGCGCGGCGCTTGTCGCGCTGGGCGGGCTACTCGGCGCCGCGGGGCTGCGAAACCCCCGCTGCGCAGGCGAGGCGCGAGGCTGCGCCGGCGGCCAGCTGGCAGGGGTGCCGGAGGTCGTGGCCGAGAACGTGGCAGCCTGAGTGGGTGCCCGTAGCCCGAGAGGACATCCGAAACGTCGCCATCGTCGCCCACGTCGACCATGGCAAGACGACGCTCGTCGACGCCATGCTCTGGCAGAGCGGGGCGTTTCGCGCCAACCAGGACGTGGCCGATCGCGTCATGGACTCGATGGATCTGGAGCGCGAGAAGGGCATCACGATCCTCGCCAAGAACACGTCGGTCCGCCACGCGGGCGTGAAGCTCAACATCATCGACACGCCCGGCCACGCCGACTTCGGCGGCGAGGTGGAGCGCGGGCTGACGATGGTGGACGGCGTGCTGCTGCTCGTCGACGCGTCCGAGGGCCCGCTGCCCCAGACGCGCTTCGTGCTGCGCAAGGCGCTGGAGGCGCGGCTGCCGATCATCCTCGTCGTCAACAAGGTCGACCGGCCCGACGCACGGATCGGCGAGATCATCGACGAGACCTACGAGCTGTTCCTCGATCTCGACGCCGACGAGGAGCAGATCGACTTCCCGATCGTCTACACGAACGCGAAGGCCGGCTGGGCCTCGCTGGAGGAAGGCGTCGAGGGGACCGACCTGAAGCCCCTGCTCGATCTGCTCGTCAAGACCATCCCGCCGCCGCAGTACGACCCGGATCATCCGCTTCAGGCGCTCGTCACGAACCTCGACGCATCGCCGTACGTCGGTCGCCTCGCCCTCTGCCGGGTGCGCCACGGCGTGATCCGCAAGGGCCAGGACATCGCCTGGTGCCGCTCGGACGGCGAGACGGTCACGCGCGCCAAGGTCACCGAGCTCTATGTCACGGACGCGCTGGACCGCGTGCCCACCGACGAGGCCGGACCGGGGGAGATCGTCGCCCTGGCCGGGCTCCCCGACGTCACGATCGGCGAGACACTGGCCGACCCCGTCAACCCGCTCCCGTTGCCGGTCATCCACGTCGACGAGCCGTCGCTGAGCGTGGTCATCGGCACCAACACCTCCCCGCTCGCGGGCCAGGACGGCAAGAAGCTCACCGCACGGCAGGTGAAGGCCCGCCTGGACGCCGAGCTGGTCGGCAACGTGTCGATCCGCGTCGA
>JAWVFZ010000255.1:0-8811 GCA_033855555.1 Solirubrobacteraceae bacterium | reverse complement strand
GCACGCGGTGACGCAGTTCGCGGAGGCCGGGGTCGGAGGGCCCGGGCCGGGGCGCCGGCCCGGCGGCCCGCTCGGCGGGCTGCGCCCCGGCCAGGACGATCCGGGCCGCTTCGGCGGGGCCCAGGGCTACGTGCAGCTCATTGCCGCCGACGGTGCCCCCTCCAGGCCGCAAGGCGAGGTGGGCTCGCTCCCGATCTCGTCCAGCGACCGCGCACTGGCGCGTCGCGGGAGCGGCGAGGTGCTGCGCGACATCACGGTCGACGGCAACCACCTCCGCGTGATCACCGTCGGCGCCGGCGCCGCGGGCGCCGTGCAGGTCGCACGCCCGCTGGACGAGACCGATCGCGTGCTGCGCCGCGTCCTCGTGATCCTCGTGCTGATGGGCGTTGCGGGCGTCGTGCTCGCAGCGGCGCTCGGCGGGGCCGTCGCGCGTTCGGCGCTGGCGCCCATCCGCCGCTTCACCGACCGCACGGAGACGATCGCCGGCTCTCCGGGCGACCCGTCGCAGCGCCTGGACGTCGAGGGCGACGACGAGCTCGGGCGCCTCGCCGCGTCGTTCAACACGACGCTCGACTCGCTCGAGCGCTCAGTCGAGGCCCAGCGGCAGCTCGTCGCCGACGCTTCGCACGAGCTGCGGACGCCGATCGCGAGCCTGCGCGCGAACATCCAGGTGCTCCAGGACGCAGACCGCCTGCCGCCCGCCGACCTCGAGAGCCTGCGCCGCGACATCGTCACCGAGCTCGACGAGCTGACCGCGCTCGTCGCCGACGTCGTCGAGCTCGCGCGCGGCGCAAAGCAAGGGGAGGTGCTCGACGACGTCCGTCTCGATCTCATCGTCAGCGCCCAGGTCGAGCGCGCCCAGCGCCGGGCAGGGGAGGGCGTCGTGTTCCGCGCGGCGGTCGAGCCGGCCGTCGTCTCGGGCGAGCCCGAGCGCATCAGCCGCGCGGTCTCGAACCTGCTCGACAACGCGCGCCGCTGGAGCCCGCCCGGCGGCGTCGTGGAGGTCGAGCTCAGCGATGGCGCGCTCAGCGTCCGCGACCACGGCCCCGGGTTCACCGAGGACGATCTGCCGCGGGTCTTCGAGCGCTTCTTCCGGTCTCACCGGGCGCGCGCGATGCCCGGCTCGGGCCTCGGGCTGGCGATCGTGCGCCAGGCGGCCGAGGCCCACGGCGGGAAGGCTGAGGCGACCAACGCGCCCGGAGGCGGCGCGCTCGTGCGGGTGCGCTTCGACCCCGCCGGGTAGCTGTTCGATTCCACGAGCTTCGGAGCGCGACAGCCGCGGAATCCACCAACTCCGCTCTTACAGTCCTCATACGCGTCCACAAGCCAGTTCTTAGGTGCGCCGGGCAGGCTCGCGGCCATGAGACGAACAAGGCTCCCCCAGATGGGCGCGGTCATCGCCCTCTGCGCCCTTCTCGGCGCGGTCGCCGGCATCGCGGGCAGCGCCGCGGCGCCGAGCAAGAAGTCCACCAAGAAGAGCAGCAAGCCGGCCAACACCGCGCCGCGCGGTTTTGGTCATGGAGGCGGGCCGGGCGGACCAGGTGGTCCGGGTGTGCACTCGAAGACCGTCGTGCTCAACAAGGCCGGCGACGGCTTCATCGCCGTCACCGCTGACGCCGGCAAGATCAAGTCCATCAGCGGCAAGGACATCACGATCGACGAGTCGGTCGGCACGGTCCACTACAAGGACGTCGTCGTCACGATCCCCGACAACGCGACGATCCTCCGCAACCACGCCAAGGCAGCGCTGTCGGACCTCAAGGCCGGCGACTCGGTACGCGTGATCGCCTCCAGCGAGCAAACGCTCGTGATCGCAGAGGACGCGGCATTCCAGTCGCAGGCGCGCAAGCGCGGTCCCTGGGGTCAGGGCGGCCCCGGGCGCCCCGGCGGGCCTCCGCCTCCGCCTCCGCCGCCCGGCTCCGGACAGGATCCTTCCTCCCAGTACGCGCCGCCGCCCCCCTCGAACGGCGCCACCAGTTAGAAACCGTGCCGGCCGGCCCCTCCACGGGCCGGCCGGCACGTCTGGCCGGCCCTTAGTATCCGGTCGAATGTCCGACTACGTCATCGTCGGCGCGGGTTCCGCCGGCTGCACACTCGCCGCGCGCCTGACCGAGGACTCCACGGTCAGCGTCACCCTCATCGAGGCCGGCGGCAAGGGCCGCCACCCGAACATCTCGATCCCGGCGGCGTTCGCCAACCAATTCCGCACGAAGCTCGACTGGGACTTCGCGACCGAGCCCGAGCCGCACTGCGACGGGCGATCGCTCTACATCCCGCGCGGCAAGGGGCTCGGCGGCTCGAGCTCGATGAACGCGATGCTCTACGTCCGCGGCCGCCCGCTGGACTACGACCTCTGGGCCTCGGACAGCGGTGACGGCTGGGGCTGGGACGACGTGCGCCCCTACTTCCTCAAGGCCGAGAACAACGAGCGCGGCGCGTCCGAGCACCACGCGGTCGGCGGCCCGCTCAACGTCGCCGACTCCAGGTCCCCGCGGCGGCTGACTGCGCGCTTCCTCGCCTCCGCCGAGGCGGCGGGCATCCCGCGCGTGCCCGACTACAACGGGCCCGAGCAGGACGGCGCCTCGCCCGTGCAGGTCACGCAGCGCAACGGCGCCCGCTTCAGCGCCGCCGACGCCTACCTGCGACCGAACATGAAGCGCCCCAACCTCGAGGTGCTCACCGCCACGATGGTCCTCGGCGTCGAGCTCGAGGGCGACCGCGCGGTGGGCGTGCGCGTCAAGGGGCGCCGCGGCGGCGAGCGCGTCGTGCGCGCCGAGCGCGAGGTCGTCCTCAGCGCCGGCGCGATCGGCTCGCCCCAGCTGCTGATGCTCTCCGGCATCGGCCCGGCCGCGCACCTCGCGGAGCACGGCATCGCCGTCCGCCATGACCTGCCGGGGGTCGGCGAGAACCTCCAGGATCACCCCTACGTCGTGTGCGTGTGGGAGTCCGCCGTCGGCGAGTCGCTCTACGGCGCCGACAAGCCCAAGCCGATGCTCGAGTGGATCCTGCGCCGCAGCGGCCCGCTGACCTCGACGGTCGCCGAGGCGTTCGCGTTCGTGCGCAGCCGTCCCGGCCTGGCGGCGCCCGATCTCCAGTACCACTTCGCGCCTGCCTACTTCGTCGACAACGGCTTCGACGAGTACGACGGCCACGCGTTCACGCTCGGCCCGGTGCTCGTGAGCCCCAAGAGCCGCGGCAACATCCGGCTGCGCTCGGCGGACCCCGCCGCCAAGCCGCGCATCCTCACCAACGCGCTGGCCGAGCCCGAGGACGTCGCATCGCTGGTGGCCGGCGTGCGGATCGCGCGCGAGATCGCCGCCATCGGCCCGCTCGGCGAGGCAGCCGCGCGCGAGATCTTCCCCGGCCCCGACACCCAGGACGAAGCCGACATAGAGGCCTTCGTGCGCCGCCGCGTCGACCTGCTCTACCACCCCGTCGGCACGTGCCGCATGGGCACCGGCGATGACGCGGTCGTCGACGGGCAGCTGCGCGTGCGCGGCATCGACAACCTCCGCGTGGTCGATGCGTCGATCATGCCGGTGATCCCCGGCGGCAACACGAACGCGCCGACCATCATGGTCGCCGAGCGCGCGGCCGACTTGATCAAGCAGGGCTAGGGCGGAGCGTAGGTCGCGCTCGAGCCGACCCCTACTGCGCCCGGGTAGGGTGGGACGGATGGACGAACGCTTCTGCGAGGTCGGCGGCGGGATTCGCCTCTGCTACGACACCTTCGGCGATCCGGCGGACCCGCCGCTGCTGCTGATCATGGGGCTCGGTACGCAGATGGTCGCCTGGCACGAGGACTTCTGCGGGCGCCTGGTCGACGAGGGCTTTTACGTCATCCGCTTCGACAACCGCGACGTCGGGCGCTCGACGCATCTGGACGGCGCACCGACGCCGTCGATCCCGCAGCTCCTGAGCCGTCGCCCGCCGGCGGCCTACCGGCTCGAGGACATGGCGGGCGACGCGGCGGGCCTGCTCGACTGCCTCGGGATCGCGTCGGCCCACGTCGTCGGCGCCTCGATGGGCGGGATGATCGCCCAGACGCTGGCCGCGAGTCGCCCGGACCGCGTCCTGTCGCTGACCTCGATCATGTCGACCACGGGCGGCCGGCTGGTGGGCCAGCCCGCCCTTCGCGTCATGCCGATCTTCCTGCGCCGGCCGCCCGGCGGCCGCGACGCGTTCATCGACCACACCGTCACGCTGTTCGAGACGATCGGTTCACGCGGCATCGCGCGCGACGACGACGAAGTGCGCGAGGTGGCGGGCGCGATGTACGACCGTGGCCTCGACCCGGACGGCACGGCGCGCCAGCTGGCCGCGATCCTCGCCTCCGGGAACCGGACCGCGCAGCTGCGCGGCATCACGGCGCCGACTGTCGTCGTCCACGGCGCCGCCGACCGCCTCGTGCGTCCCTCCGGAGGCCGGGCGACCGCCAAGGCGATCGCGGGCGCCAAGCTCGTGACGATCGACGGCATGGGCCACGACCTGCCGCGGGCGGTCTGGGACCAGATCGTCACCGAGATCGCGGAGAACGCGACGCGCGCGGGGTTCACCCGGAGGCGAGTGGCAGCGTGAGCCGGAAGGCCGTGCCGCCCCCGGGGAGCGGCTCGGCCCAGATCCGGCCGCCGTGGGCCTCCACGACGCGCCGGCAGATAGCCAGCCCGATTCCGCTGCCCTCGTAGCGGTCCTCACTGTGCAGGCGGTGAAACGGGCGGAAGATGCGCTCTGCCTCCTGCTGGGCGATACCGATCCCCTCGTCCTCGACGGACACGCGGACGCGGCGCTCGCCGTCGGGCTCGGCCCGTACGCGCACGACCGGGTTGTGGCCGTCGGAGAACTTCACGGCGTTGCCGATCAGGTTCTGGAAGACCTGCGCGAGCATCGCGGGGTCGCCCAGCACCTCGGGGAGCGACTCGGCGCCGACGTCGGCCTGCGCCTCGGCGATCGGCGCGGCGAGGTTGTCCATCGCGCGCTCGACGACCTCGTCGAGGGCGATCCGCTCGTGGCGCGGCTGGGCGCTGCCCGCGCGCGAGTACGCGAGTAGCGCGCGCACGAGCGCGGTCATCGAACGGCTCGACGTCACGATCCGCTCCGCGAGCATCGCCTCCTGCCCTGACTCCTTGCCGAGGCGGCGCTGGAGCAACTCGGCGTGCATGCCGATCGTCGCGAGCGGGCCCTGCAGGTCGTGCGAGGCGACGGCGGCGTAGTCCTCGAGGTCGCGGTTGGAGCGCTCGAGGTCCTCTGTCCGGCCCTGGAGCTGCTCGGTCATCGCGTTGAACGCGCGGCCGAGGCGCCCGAGCTCGTCGCGCCGCGGGCTGCGAACCCGCACCGTCAGGTCGCCTCCGGCGACCGCCTCGGTCGCGCGCGTGACGTCCTCGACAGGCCGCAGGATGAAGCGCCGGAGCGCGATCGCGACCAGCAACGACAGGGCGAGCGCGAGGATGGCGCCGCCGATCCCCATCGCCTGGGCGAGGGTCGTGCGGTGCTCGGCACGGCTCTCGCGCGCGTGGGCGACCGAGCGCTCACGCTGGAAGAGCGCGTCGAAGGCGGTGCGGATCTGGGCGACCCGCGCGCGGCCGTTGCGGTTGACGATGATCGCCCGCGCTGCGTTGGGGCGGTCGCGCGCGATCGCCAGCAGCGGGACGGCCCAGAAGGAGATGTAGTCGTCGATGGCCGCGGAGATCCTCCCGACCTGCTGGACCTCCATCGGGTCGCCGCCGACCATCGCGCGCAGCGTGCGCAGCTGGACGGGATAGTCGCGCCGCGCCGCGTTGTAGGGCGCCAGCGACTCGCTCTTCTCGCTGGCCACGAATCCGCGCAGGCCGGTTTCGAGGCTGTTGACCGAGTTCTCGAGCTGCGCGCCCGCGGTGATCGCCTGCTGGGCTCGCAGCGCGAGCCGGCCGGCGTCGCGCTGATCGCCGATCGCGATCACGAGCAACACGAAGGACGCGCTGAGAAGCGCGCCGAGCAGGGCGCTGACCAGCAGCGTCCTTGCAGTGATGCTGGTGCTGATACGGGTGGGCACGGGCACGGGCGTAACGCCCGCCGGGGACCGGGGTGACGCGCAGCCTACCTGCTGGTGACCGCTCAGATCCAGGCCTTTCGCCGCATTCCGGGGCCGGACATGAGCGTCGTGGCGGGCAGACGGTCCGAATATGTACCCATACATGGTCGCGGCACCCGCCGGGACGTACGATGGCGGTGATGCTCCTCAGGCATAAGAGCCAGCTGCCCGGGCCGGGCGAGGCGCTGCCCGGGCGCGCGGCAGAATTCCAGGTGCCCGACCGCCACGATGTCTTGGGCACCCCGCTCAAGCCGCCGTTCCCGGAGGGCCTCCAGCAAGCTGTATTCGGCATGGGCTGCTTCTGGGGCGCCGAGCGCATCTTCTGGGAAGCGCCCGGCGTCTACACCACAGCGGTCGGCTACTCCGGCGGCCAGACGCCGAACCCCACCTACGAGGAGGTCTGCTCCGGGCGCACCGGCCACACCGAGGCGGTGCTCGTCGTCTTCGACCCCGCGCAGACGAGCTACGAGGCCATGCTCAAGCTCTTCTGGGAAGGACATGACCCGACCCAGGGGATGCGCCAGGGCAACGACATCGGCACCCAGTACCGCTCGGCGGTCTACACGTTCGACGTGGAGCAGAGCGAGGCGGCCGCGGCGAGCCGCGAGCTGTTCCAGGCCAGGCTCAGCGCATCCGGCCACGGCGAGATCTCGACTCAGATCGCTCCGGCCGGGCCGTTCTACTACGCCGAGCCCTACCACCAGCAGTACCTCTCGAAGAACCCGGGCGGCTATTGCGGCCTTGGCGGGACGGGAGTCTCCTGCCCAATCGGGCTTGTTGCCGGGTAGCGGCATAGACTCAGCCGCATCAAGACCCTGAGGAGGGCACTCATGATGTATCGGCGCCTCGCCGTGCCGTTGCTCGCCGGCCTGGTCGTTCTGGCCGGCTGCGGCAGCAGCAACAAGAGCTCCACGAGCGGCACCCCTGCTGCCAAGGCCCCCACGAACGCCAAGCAGGGCGGGACGCTGACGATCTTGTCCGGGGGCGACGTCGACTACATCGATCCCGGTCAGGACTACTACCAGGTCGGATACCTGATCCAGTGGGCCGTCAACCGCGGTCTCTACTCCTACGGGGCGAGCGATACCAAGCCGCGCCCGGACCTTGCGACCGGGCCGCCCGAGATCTCGAGCGACAACAAGACCGTCACGATCCACATCCGCAAGGGGATCAAGTACGCGCCGCCGGTCAACCGCGTCGTGACGTCCAAGGACATCAAGTACGCAGTCGAGCGGGCCTTCTCGGCGCACGTCCCCAACGCCTACGTCTTCACGTACCTCAGCTCGATTCAAGGCGCTCCGACCAAGCCCGATCCAAAGGGCGTGCCGAGCATCGCCGGCATCCAGACGCCCGACGACTCGACGATCGTCTTCAAGCTCAGCAAGCCCGCATCCGCCGACGTCGTGGGCACGCTCTCGCTGCCGGTCTCCGTGCCGGTGCCCGAGGAGTACGCCAAGCCGTTCGACGCCAAGAACCCGTCGACCTACGACCAGCACGTCGCGTTCACCGGCCCCTACATGGTCGCGCACGACGCGTCGGGCAAGCTGACGGGTCGCCAGCCGGGCAAATCGATCACGCTCGTGCGCAACCCCAACTGGGACAAGGCCAGCGACTACCGCCCCGCGTACCTCGACAAGATCGTCATGGACGAGGGCAACAACGACACGAACGTCGCCGCGCGCCGAGTCCTTACCGGCAGCGGCCTGATCAGCGGTGACTTCACGCTGCCGCCCAACATCCTCAAGCAGGCGCTGACCCGCCAGAAGGATCAGGTGGCGATCACGCAGACCGCGGCCTACCGGTCGATCGCGCTGAACACGAAGATCAAGCCGTTCGACAACATCAACGTCCGCAAGGCGGTCTTCGCGGTGTACGACCGCCAGGCGCTGGTGCTGTCGCGTGGCGGCACGGCGCAGGGCACCCCCGCGTGGAGCTACCTGCCGCCGGGCTTCCCGGGCTATAAGGAATCCGGTGGCTCGACACCGCCGGCCGAGTTCGACTTCGCGCAGAACTTCAACGGCGATCCGAAGGTCGCGGCCGAGTACATGAAGAAGGCCGGCTACCCGTCGGGCAAGTACACCGGCTCGGAGCAGCCCCTCGAGGTCGGTGTCGCCGGAGGCACGGGCACGAAGGCCGCGGAGATCACCCAGGCGCAGCTCGCGAAGCTGGGCATCAAGGTGACGCTGCGCCTTGTCCCCCCGGATGCGTACATCACGAAGTTCTGTGGCACCCCGAAGGCAAAGGTGGCCGTGTGCCCATCCTCGGCCTGGGGCAAGGACTTCAACGACGGGTCGACGATGCTCAAGCCGACGTTCTATGGCCCGGCGATCGTCGCGGCCAACAACGTCAACTACTCCGAGCTCGACGATCCTGCGGTCAACGCCGCGATCGACAAGGCCTCCGCGTTGCCGCCCGGGCCCGAGCGCGACAAGGCATGGGCGGACGTCAACAAGCTGATCGTGGGCACGGCCGCGCAGATCCCGTATCAGTGGGACAAGACGGTGAACGCGGCATCGAAGGACGTCGCCGCCGTCCTCAACATCAACAACACGATGTACGACCTCAACTTCACCTCGCTGAAGTAGACGTCCGCGCTCTGGCCCCGCCGGCACGTGCGGCGGGGCCGGACCGCAACCGTGGGGTGGTTGATGCGTTGGTTCAGGACATGCGCCGACGCTTCCTCCTCCTCTGCCTGACCCTGATCACGCTTGCGCCGACGGCACCGGCGGCGGCCGGGCCGCGGG